>DCIP01000187.1:838-8985 GCA_002317115.1 Candidatus Scybalocola fimicaballi | reverse complement strand
CCTTTGCAATCCTCAATAATTGCTCGATATTCTATTGAATTAACCTAATCAAATCTGGCAAGGCCTTTTCAAAACGGACTCCATACCAGTGGCTTTTGTCTCCTTCAGTTGTCTTGATAGAGGCAACGGTAAAGTCTACTGCTATTTGTGCTGATTCTTCAATGGTTTTGCCTAAGAAATAGGCTCCGCTGAAGGTGCTGGAGAAGATGTCTCCTGTGCTGTGGTAAGTGCCGGGGATTCTTGGACGTGAGATGATGGTGGTTTTGCCTGTCTCTGCGTTGTAGACTGCCACTCCTTGCTCTCCTTCTTTCATCTCTACTCCCGTCATTACAATGTTCTTGGCTCCGATTTTGCGTAGCCCGCCGATCACGTGCTCCACATATTCCATAGTGTGGCCTGTGGCGTGGAATTCATCGCCAAGCATGAAGGAGCATTCTGTGATGTTGGGAAGAATGACGTCGGCTTTTGCGCAGAACGCTTTCATCTTCTCAACGAAATCCAAATCGAATCCGGCATAGAGTTTGCCGTGGTCTCCCATCACAGGGTCGACGATGAGTTTTGCATCCTCGGTTGTCACTTCGTTGTAGATGTCGAGGATGTATTGTAGTTGTTTGGCTGAACCAACGTAGCCTGTGTAGATGGCTCCGAACCTGATGCCTTGACGCTTCCAATGCTCCTTGATTGCGGGCAAATCCTCAGTCAAGTCGCGATAAGTGTATCCTGTGAAGCCTCCTGTGTGGGTGGATAGCACTGCCGACGGAAGTACCGCCGTCTCTATTCCCATCGCCGAAAGGATAGGCAATGCCACGGTAAGCGAGCATTGTCCGACGCAGGATATGTCTTGTATGGTCAAAATTCGTCTTTGGTTCATTCGTCTGTCTTATATCGTTGTTAGACGCACGTCCGTGCGTCTCTACGTTATTTAATCTTTCTCACAACCACCTCGGCGGATTCAATTTCTCCAGTCATTGGTGGGTTTAGTTTCGCTACTGACACTTCTGCCTCCTCCACCAATGAGAATGTCTGGAGGATTCTGTCGACGATGCTTTCTGCCACTGTCTCTATCAATATACGTTGCTTGCGCATCTCTTCTCTCACTATGTCGTTGATTTCGGCATAATTGATGGTCTTGGTGAGGTCGTCGCCCTTTGCGGCGTCGCCCCAATCGGCTTTCACCTCCACGTTGACTATATAATCAGCTCCGACGATATTCTCCGTAGGGATAGCTCCGTGGAAGGCGTGGATGCGAATATTGTTGAGACGGATTGTGCGGATGCTTTTCATTTGAAGAAACTGAAGTTGACGTGTCCGTAGTTGCGATGACGGAAGAAATGGTCGTTGTCGCTGAAATCAAACTCTTTTGGATGCTCCAAGATTAACATTCCGTCGTCGGCAAGCAAACCAAGATCTGCCACCAACTGTGGAATTTCCTTCAACTTTTCGTGTGAATATGGAGGATCGGCAAAGATGATGTCGTATTTGCGACCACATTTCTCGATAAACTTGAAACTGTCGCCTTTGATTATCTCCCAAGAATCTTTAAGATTCAACTCGTCTCGCGTCTTCTTGATGAAGTTGAAATTTATCTGGTTCATCTCTATAAGAGTGACGTCGGTGCAACCTCTTGAGATAAATTCCAAACTGATGCTTCCTGTTCCGCCAAACATGTCAAGCACTGTCAGTTCCTCAAAATCAACCTCGTTGTTGAGGATGTTGAACAATCCCTCTTTGGCGATGTCTGTAGTGGGGCGTGCCTTCAGGTTGGCTGGAGGCGACAATCGTCTGCTTTTTAGATATCCACTTATAATACGCATATCGGAAGTTGATAGATGGTTAAAAACTGATGTTTGTTCTTTATGCTTGAGAATGCTGATTTCTCCACGACTCCTTTCGGTGTGGCAGAAAACTCAATTCTTGCGATGTATCGTGCCAACTGCTTCACCACTGATGAGTTCTCGTCTACCTCTCCGCTAACCACGCATTTCACGTCGTACTGGTCGATATGGTAGTTGTCCATCAGACCAAGGACGAAGAATAGAAACTCGTCGGCTGTCTGGTATTGGTAGATGTTGGCAAGTTTTAATTTGCCTCCCTCTAAGTAGATGACGTCGACTGATGATGTTCGGATGTTGAGGTGAAGGTATGAGCCTTTGCATTTTTTGCTGTTAAACAATGCGTTGAAAAGCAATGGCATCATCTGACTGTGTGTGGTAGCGCTTGGCTTATTGCGACGGATGATTTCTTCGTGTTGCTGAGGAATAGTGTAGACGACGGAAATCTCATTCGTTGGTAGGGAATCGGATAGTACCGTCGCACCGTCGACATTCCCGAAATTGAGTTCGGCGATCTTCTTTTCGCTCACCTCTGCCATCAATGGAGTGGGGAAGAGAGTGAACTGATGAGTCTCATAGATGACGTGCGTCTTGAGATACTCAGCCGCCAATATATTATTGGAGCGACATTCGTCAGCGAAGATATCAATACCGTGACGGGTGCTGTCGATTATTTTTGTCATATACAGCAACTTATTGTTGCTTGGGTCTGACACAACAAAACAAAGTCCATCCGGCAAAATGCGGATGGACAATATTTTGCTATAACTATTAGCTGCGTCGAAATTGCGAATTGAATATTCCTTTCTCTGCATCTTATGCTATTACTCCCAGTTTCCTGCGTTGTTGTTTGGTGTCTCAACGTCACCAACCTTCAAACCAGCGTACTTGTCTGTCTTCTTAGCCTCGTCGATAAGGTTAACGATCTCACGGTGATTCAAACCGTTCAAGTAAACTGTGTATGGAGTTCTTGCCTCGAACAATGGCAAAGGAAGACCAGACTTAGTTCTCTGAGTTACAGTGTCAAGTTCAAACTCCTTACCACCTGAGAATGGAACGAATCTTAGAGAGTCAGCGTTGAAACCAGCAGGGAAAATGCTTGTCAATACGCTTACGTATGATGTATCACGCTTGAAGTTTGCCTTGAATGCCTCGAAATCTGTGATTCCACATGCAGCAGCTGAATCAGCCAAGTCCTCTGCGATGAAACGAAGAGCCTTCTGCTCTGTCAAACCTCTTGACAACTGCTCGTCTGTGATTTCACCCTGCTTGTAGATCTGAGCCTTCTGTCCATTCTTTACGAATGAGATCAACTCGTTGAAGCTACCAGCGTAACGGTTGTTCTGATCCTTGTACTCGATCTGAGCCTTACGGATGTCGATCAAACGACCAATGATTGGTTTCTCACGAAGTGCTCTGTTCTCCTGGAATTCAATAGGTGTGTTGATGCTGTCATAGCACAACCAAATCAAGAAAATTGATGCCAAAGCAAGCATCGAAGTGATTACATACTTCATTTTTATAGTCTATTTTTTGTTTTTACTTTGTTATTATTTTGCAAAAATAAAAAAATATAGAATTTTGCGTTGCAATTTTGCGTTTTTATTTCACTTTATATGGATTATAAGTCGCTACAATCGCTAATTATCGCCAATATTGGTCATCAACCTACGCAACTTCAGCAGATGTGCGCGCAAGCTTTGTCTCTTTTCATCTGCGCTGGTGAGGATCATTCGGCATTTGTCCTTCGTGGATATGCCGGTACCGGAAAGACGACGATCATCAGTTCACTGATCAAGGCATTGCGTTCTGTCCGCTATAATGTTGTGCTTCTTGCTCCGACGGGTAGGGCGGCTAAGGTATTGTCGGATTATGCCGGTATGCCTGCTTACACTATCCATAAGTGGATTTATCAGATGGGTTCGGGTAAGGATCGTATGGAGGTGAATGCCATTGCCCCCAACCGTTTCCGTGACACTCTTTTTGTTGTCGACGAGGCGTCCATGATCAGCGATACGAAGGTTGGTGATTCGACGGATTTGCTCTCTGATTTGATCGACTACGTATACGAAGGAATCGGTTGCCAGCTACTTCTTTGTGGAGATACGGCTCAGCTTCCCCCCGTCTTCCTTGATTATTCGCCGGCTCTTGATAATGCCTCTTTGGAGCGACACGGACTGACTGTCTATGGCGGAGTGCTGACGGAGGTGGTGCGCCAACAGTCGGATAGTGGTATCTTGCTGAATGCTACTATGTTGCGTGATAAAATCAATGAAGGAATGTGTGATTTTGAATTCCCGGAATTCCAAGTCGACGGTTATAAAGACATCTGTCATGCGGATCCTCAGGAGTTGGTGGAGACAATCGCGTCGTGCTATAATAAATATGGAGAAGACGACACGATTATCATCACCCGATATAATGCCAGAGCCAAACTTTTCAATCAGGCTGTCCGTGCCCGTGTGCTCGACAGGGATGATGAATTGTGTGGTGGAGACGCGTTGATGGTGGTGGCGAATAATTATTATTGGTCGAAGACTATTCCTGAGATGAGTTTCATCGCCAACGGTGACACGGCATCCGTGAAACGAGTTCGCAAAATCACTGAATTATACGGACATAAGTATGCCGACGTCACTCTCTATTTCCAGGATTATGATGTTGAATTAGAGGCGACGGTGATGATGGATCTGCTGCATAGCGACTCCCCGTCGCTCAGCCAAAAAGAGTGGCAGGATCTCTATTCTGCGGTGGAGGAGGATTATATGGATATCCCGACGCAGGTGGAGCGACGCAAGGCAATGCGACAAGATAAGTATTTGAATGCCTTGCAGGTAAAGTTTGCCTACGCCATCACGGCTCACAAGGCGCAGGGTGGACAGTGGTCGGCAGTGTTTATTGATCCCGGGCTTATCCGTGCCGAGCAACTCGACACTAATTTCTATCGTTGGATCTACACCTCCTTAACTCGTTCTACAAAAGAGGTTTATTTGATCAACTGGAGATGTGCGGATTTGGAGGATTGATTAGAAATCGCCGAGAAGCCAATCCACTACATTTATCTGGCGAATTCCATTATGATCTATTGGTGGGTTAATGTCCATCGTTAACAAAATCTTTGGATACGAATCGTTAATGCTCTTTAATGGAGCCAGTTCTCTTGCTAATGTAGACTCTCCTCTAACCGTCTCGGACACTTGATAATATACAACACCATTATCAGCGTTTGTTACAAAATCAACTTCTAGATTGTCGTATTTGCCTATATAAACGTTGTGTCCTCTTCTGACAAGCTCAAGATATACGATGTTTTCTAGTTCATGGCCAATATCACGATGTCTGTTGCCAAAAAGAAAACTTCGAATGCCCATGTCGACTGCGTAATATTTATCCAACGTACGCAAAAATTGTTTGCCCTTTATGTCGTATCTCTTGGCTCTATATACAACGAAACAATCTAACAAAGACTGCAGATAACGCTCGACTGTTTTAACATCTATTTTCCTGCCGTCGGATGTCATCGTGTCCGCTATCTTCTTAGTTGAAAGAATGTTGCCAATATTATCGTAAACAAATCGTATGACACTTTGTAGCATCATGACATCTGTAAAACCTCGGCGAGTTACTATGTCTTTCAGTATCACAGTGTCGAATATGCCTGAAATATAATCGTGGATGCTTTGTTGGTCGTTGCCAAATCGTGTTACGTATGGAAAACCTCCATTTTGACGATATTGTGCAAAACATCTGTCTCTTCCGTCAAATGATTCCCCGTTCGCCTCCCAATACTCTTTGAATGATAGAGGTAAAATACTAATCTCCACATATCTGCCTGATAGGAGTGTCGCTAATTCTCCACTCAACAACTGAGCATTAGAACCTGTGATGTATATGTCAATATTGGGTTTGATGTACAAACTGTCAATAATCCTCTGGAAATCATTAACGTGCTGTATCTCATCAAAAAACAAGTACATTGGCTTGCCTTCAATCAATAGCGGCTTTATGTATTCATATAATTTTCGAGAGTCTGTTATGTCTATAAAATCAAAGTCTTCAAAATTTATTGATACTATCTGGTCGTCTTCAACCCCTATTGTACGTAAATACTCTTGAAACTGCATCAACAGAGTGCTTTTGCCAGAGCGTCTGATTCCTGTCACTACTTTTATTATTTCATGATCTTTGAAGGCTTTCAACTTGTTAAGATATTGCACTCTTTTTATGTTCTTCATGGTATAGCTATATTTAGTTCAATGCAAATATATCAAAAGTTTTTGGATGCGACATCCCAAAAATATGAAGAATTATAAAGTTTTTGGATGTGGTATCCTAAAACTATGCGGAAATTGAAAGTTTTTGGATATGGTGTCCAAAAACTTTTTCGAATAATCAACAAAAAAAGCGAACCCAAATGGATTCGCTTTTTTATGCTGAAAATCAAATTGATTACTGTCTCTTCTCTTTGATTCTTGCCTTCTTACCTGTAAGGTTACGTAGGTAGTAAAGCTTAGCACGACGTACAACACCTAGCTTGTTAACCTGTACGCTCTCGATGAATGGAGACTCCATTGGGAAGATTCTCTCTACACCTACACCACCAGAGATCTTACGTACTGTAAATCTCTTCTTGTCCTGGTGTCCGCTGATACGGATAACAACACCTCTAAACTGCTGAACACGCTCCTTGTTTCCCTCTACGATACGGTAAGAAACTGTGATTGTGTCTCCACTCTTGAATGCTGGAAGCTCCTTCTTTGTAGCGAAAGCCTCTTCAGCAATCTTAATCAAATCTACTGCCATTTTTTTTAATGTTTTTTCTATTTAACTTAACGCAACATTACCGAGGCATCTGTGCTCCTAAAAGCGGGCCATCATAAGCGGTTACGCAAAAACGTTGCAAAATTACATCTTTTTTGGTATTATACAAAATAGAAGAGAAAATATTTTCAACTAAATGCCTTATCCCAATCTCGCTTCCGTCAACGGTTTGTCCCAGAAAACTTTGCCTCCTGCAGTTTCTGCTAATTCATCAATGATCTGAGGTAGCGAATCTAAAAATGCTTGCTCTTTCTTCTTGGAGCGACGTCCGGATGCTTCGTAGAGTGTTTTGCTGAAATAGGCGTCATACGGTACACGGAAATCCTGTGCGTTCTCGTATGGCATGAAAGTCACGGCTGCTGTATATTTGATGTGTCCCGCCTCGGAATCTGACATGAGTGTCACTGACGCCCCACGTCGCTTAGAACCTTTGTATTCCAAGTCGGCTTCAAAATATCGTTGATATACGTTTATTACCATTTCTTATTCCTCATTTAGCATTTCTCTAAGCTCTAAGCTCTCATACTCCTTTCTTCACTTCGATTCTGAAAGTTGTTCCTACTCCCTGTGTTGAATTCAGAACGTAGATTTTACCATGGTGGTACTCTTCCATGATTCGTTTGGCAAGAGACAGTCCAAGTCCCCAACCACGACTCTTTGTGGTGAATCCTGGCTCAAAGACGGTTTTGAATTTAGATTTTGGAATACCTTTTCCTGTATCACTCACGTCGACGATATATTTGGAATCATTTTCGCTCACTTCGACGTGAATGCTACCATTTCCATCCATTGCGTCGATCGCATTCTTGCATAGGTTTTCAATCACCCATTCAAATAGCGGCACGTTAAGTTCCGCATTATATGGTTGTTCTTTTTCGTAGTGGCAAGTGATGTTTACTCGTCTCGACACTCGTCCACGCATATACGACAATGCGTTGTCTATCACCTCATTAAGGGCGACGGGAGTACATTCCGGCTTTGAACCGATTTTTGAGAATCTGTTGGCGATGGTCTGCAGACGGTTGACGTCCTTGCCGATCTCTTGAGCCACACTCGCGTCGACATCCATTCCTTTAAGCAATTCCACCCATGCCATGAGCGACGAGATAGGAGTGCCGAGCTGGTGAGCCGTCTCCTTTGACAATCCCACCCACACACGGTCCTGCTCAGCCTTACGCACGCTGGCAAGCACAAGCAAAAGGGCGATGAAGAAAAGGAAGATCAATCCCCACTGGACAACTGGGAAATACGACAACTTCTGCAATAGAAGAGAGTCGCCGTAGTAAAGTTTGTGGAAAGTGGTATCGTCGAGCTTGATTTCAATAGGCTCATTGATAGTCATAAACGATTCCACCTTGCTCATAAGAAAAGTGGAGTCTGGCTCTCCGTTGTATTTGTCTGGAATATCGATGTTTCTGTACTGATATGGGTATCCGTCCGCGTCGACAATCACCACAGGAATAGAGTTATTGTCCTGGATTACACGCAGGCAGA
>DCIP01000187.1:421-645 GCA_002317115.1 Candidatus Scybalocola fimicaballi | reverse complement strand
TTCTTCATACCTAATAGACATTTTTTGTTTAAACGAGAAACTTTGCAAATTATTGTGCCAAAGATAATCAATTAATTCATAATTCGTAATGCGTAATTCGTAATTGTCGGTACAGGCCGACGCCACGACATAATCCAGCGGACCAGGTTCGACGAAGTCGACGGAAGCCGATTCCAAAACGAAAATTTGTTTACAAATTTTCGTTTTGGTGTCGGTTTAAATGA
>DCIP01000187.1:0-413 GCA_002317115.1 Candidatus Scybalocola fimicaballi | reverse complement strand
CCACATCAAATTTTACGAATCATTTTTCGGAAATTTTACGTTCCAAATATTTAATGCAAATTCGTGTTCGTCCCCACGTCGAATTTATAATTTTTCGCGATACTTGTTTTCGTTTTCGTCTTCAAGGATATTGAGGTAGCTGGTGTAGCGACTCTCACTGATGAAATGCTGCTCCACAGCTTCTCTCACTGCGCAACCAGGCTCGTGGGTGTGGGTGCAGTTGCCAAACTTGCAGGATTCTGAGTGTTTGAAAATTTCTGGGAAGAAATGGCCCACTTCGTATTTGTCGAAACCGATGGTGCCGAAGCCTTTCACGCCTGGAGTGTCGATGATAAAGGTGTCTTCCTCAAGCTGATACATCTCTGAGAATGTTGTGGTGTGCATTCCGGTGTCGTGAACGGTTGAGATTTCTC
>DCIP01000144.1:8986-13475 GCA_002317115.1 Candidatus Scybalocola fimicaballi | reverse complement strand
GACTTATAATAACGGATGTTCTTGATTTTCAATCCAGTCTCTTCCATCACCTCACGTCGCACCGTCTCCTCAATGCTCTCTCCCGTCTCCACGAATCCAGCGATAAGTCCATAATAAGGGCGACGGAAATTTTTGGCTCTTGCAAGCAACACCTCGTCTTTGCCTCTCGACACAAGCACGATGATGGCAGGCTGCACTGGAGCCCAGATCTCTTTTCCGCAACCTGTGCAGACGCGGCTGATATCCGTCTTCTTCACCATTTCTTTTCCGCATCGAGCGCAGAAGCGAGTGTTGGTGTGGAAAGAGATCAGCTCAGCGGCTTTTCCTGCGGCGTAGTATTCGTCGAAAGGAAGTTTGGCGTAGGAATCGCGCAATCCTGATAATTCGTATGGCGACGACGGAGTATCCCCGTCCAACGTCACAGCTTTGGCAGGACAACCATTCAAATCTGGCAGAGTGATGGTTTCTTGCTTGATTGCGAAAGGCACCGTCTCCGCAAACGGAATTTTATATGATTCGTCATTATTTTTCTCGTCTTTGATTTTTTCAAGGACGATTTCTGATTTCTCGTTGAATGCAAACCAATATGTTTTCATTTTTATTGTATCTAATAAACGGGCAGGTTTGAAACCTGCCCCTACATCCTGGGATATCGTAGGGGAGGGTTTCAAACCCTCCCTTTGCAATCCTCATACCCTAAAATAAGAAAACGCAGAGGCAACACCCCTGCGTCTCTCTTAATCTCTCTAAGCTCTAAGCTAATCAAGGGTGAACGAAAGTACCGATTTTGTCTCCGCTCATCACCTTCTTCAAGTTGCCGACAACGTCCATGTTGAACACCATGATAGGCATCTTGTTGTCCTTAGCCAATGCTGTAGCAGTTACGTCCATCACCTTCAAACCACGGTTAAGGATCTCGTCGTAGCTGATCTCATCAAACTTAGTTGCTGTTGGATCTTTCTCAGGATCAGCAGTATAGATACCGTCGACACGAGTACCCTTCAACATCACGTCTGCACCGATCTCGATAGCACGAAGAGCTGAACCAGTGTCAGTAGTGAAGAATGGGCAACCTGTACCTGCAGTCATGATAGCGATAGCGCCGCTCTGCATAGTCTCAACAGCCTTGTCGCGAGTGTAGAACTCACCGATTGGCTCCATTCTGATAGCAGTCAACACCTTTGCTGGCTGACCGATAGAAATAAGTGCAGAAGAAAGAGCCATACCGTTGATCACTGTGGCAAGCATACCCATCTGGTCGCCCTTCACACGGTCGAAACCAGCTTTTGCTCCGCTCAATCCACGGAAGATATTTCCTCCGCCGATCACGATGCCAATCTCAACTCCCATCTCCTTGATCTCCTTGATCTGCTGCGCATATTCTGCAAGGCGAGTCTCGTCGATACCGTAGCCTTTTGCTCCCATCAACGACTCACCGCTTAACTTCAATAGAATTCTCTTAAAACGTGCCATTTCACCGATTTTTTTATATTTATCAGCAAATATAAGCATTTTAGCATAGCATATTTTATAAAAACAGATAAAAAAGATATATTTGTATGCTAATTGTAACTATTTAGACTAAAATGGCAAAACCAATATATCATTTTGACCCGAAAACCATGACCTATTTCCGTATCGACAACAAGATACAGTATAGGATTTCCAATATTATCTCGCACCTCGTGTCGAGTGTGTTTGCCGGATTGGCATGTTTCGTGGCTTTCGTAATGTTGTTTGAGAGCCCTAACGAGAAGGTGCTTCGAAGTGAGAAGCAGGAGATGGAGGCTCAGTATGCGTTGCTTAACTCTCAGATTGAGGAGATTCAGGAGGTGTTGAATGATATTCAGCAGCGTGACGATAATCTATACCGTGTGGTGGTGAATGCCGATCCGGTGCCAAGTGAGGCGAGAGAAATCGACAAGACTTCTGTGAAATACAAGGATTTGCGTGAGAAGACTTCTTCTGATATCGCTACGCTTACCACTCAGAAAGTGGATGAATTGCGTCGTAAACTATATGTGCAGAGCAAATCATTCAATGAGGTGTTCGACGCCGCAAAGAACCACGAGGAGCGACTTCTTCGTACTCCGTCTATCCAGCCAGTGCTTAATAAGGATATGAAGCGTATGGCGTCTGGTTACGGTATGCGTATCGACCCTATTTATAAGACTCCTAAGTTCCACGCCGGAATGGACTTCTCTGGAGCGCACCGTTCGGAAATCTTCGCAACAGCCAAGGGAACGCTTACCTTCGTAGGTTGGAAGCAGGGATATGGAAACTGTATCATCATCGACCACGGATTTGGCTATGAGACATTGTATGGCCACATGGATGGATTTAAGTTGAAGCGTGGACAGAATGTCAATCGAGGCGACGTGATTGGATATATGGGTAACACAGGAAAGAGTACAGGTACACACCTTCACTACGAGGTGCATTATAAAGGTAAGGTCACAGACCCACGTAACTACTATTTCCAGGATTTGAGTCCTGCTGAGTACGACGAGATGGTCCGTTTGACAGCTAATAATGGTAACGTGTTCGACTAATTGGTCGACGTCTAAATTGGATAACTATGAATGATGATTCTCTTTTCTTTATAGTGATAGGCGTAATAGCCATCGCCTTCGGAGTGTATAATCTTTCGGAGAAAATTCGCAATCCAAAGCGATTCGACAAGTATGTGGAGACAACATCAAGATTCTTGGGAGAGAAGGGTAGCAGCGTGTGGCAGAGTATCTCACGAATCTGGTTCCCTATTATAATTGGAATAATCAGCATTATCTTGGTTTGCTGTTTTTGATATCGGAATGACATAGTGTCGTAAAAATGTCATACGAAAAGCATTATGAGTCTGCCAAATTTGCAGTTTTGCAAGTTTGGCAAACTTTTTGATTAATCATAAATGTATATAATAAGTATAAACGATAAATAGTGATATTATGGCAGAAGAGACAAATAATATAGAAGAGCAGAAAGTAGAGAACGCAGAGGCTCAGGCAACTGAGGCAACTGCTAACGCTGAGGCTACAGTGGCAGCAGAAGGAGCAGAGGCTCAGGTAGAGGAGGCTCAGCCAGTCGACGAGAAAGATGCTAAGATTGCCGAGCTTGAGGCACAGATCGCTGCTCAGAAGGATCAGTACTTGCGTCTTTTCGCAGAATTCGACAATTATAAGAAACGCACATTGAAGGAGAAGGCCGAGCTTATCCAGACAGCTGGAAAGAACGTCCTTGGACAGATGCTTCCGCTAATCGACGACGTGGAGCGCGCGATGGACGCAGTTAAGAGTGCCGACAATGTAGACGCAGTGAAAGAAGGAATGAATTTGATCCACGACAAGTTTATCAAATTCTTAGATAGTAACAATGTAAAAGAAATCGAGACTGTAGGCATGCCCTTCAACGTCGACTTCCACGAAGCAGTCGCACAAGTGCCCATGGGAGACGACAAAAAAGGGATGGTTATCGACTGCACTCAGAAAGGTTATATCATGGGTGACAAGGTCGTAAGATTTGCCAAGGTCGTAATTGGAGCATAAAGTCATGGCAGAGAAAAGAGATTATTACGAAGTGCTTGGCGTTTCAAAGACTGCCACAGCAGATGAGTTGAAAAAAGCATACCGTAAGAAGGCTATTCAGTATCACCCCGATAGAAACCCTGACAATCCAGAGGCAGAGGCGAAGTTTAAGGAAGCAGCAGAGGCATACGAAGTGTTGAGCGACGAGAACAAACGTGCGAGATACGACAAGTATGGCCATGCCGGACTTGAAGACGGCTTCGGCGGTGGCGGCTTTGGCGGTTTCGGTGGCGGAATGTCAATGGAAGACATCTTCGCACAGTTTGGAGACATCTTCGGAGGCATGGGCGGCTTCGGTGGATTTGGAGGTGGCGGTGGAGGCCGACCTACACGTCGAGGCGGCGACTTGCGAATGAGAGTGAAAGTCACTTTGAAGGACGTTCAGAACGGAGTCGAGAAGACAGTCAAGTTGAAGCGCAACGAAGAGTGTACAGAGTGTAACGGAACAGGTTCAGCCGACGGCCAGACAACACAGTGTTCTACATGTGGTGGTAAGGGAGTTGTATACAGAGTACAGCGCACTATCATGGGACAGATGAGAACACAGTCGTACTGTCCTGATTGTGAAGGTGAAGGCCAGATCGTAAAGAATAAGTGTAAGTGTTGTGGTGGATCTGGAGTTGTCCAGAAAGAGGCCACAGTGAAGTTTAAGATACCTGCAGGAGTTCAGGACGGCATGAGTCTACGAGTGCCAGGACAGGGAAATGCAGCTGGCAGAGGTGGAGAGAAAGGAAATTTGATCGTTCAGATTGAGGAGGAGCAGGATCCAGATTTGTTCCGCGACAACGAGGACTTGATCTACAACGCCTTGATTTCGTTACCGATGGCAGTTTGCGGAGGCAAGATAGAGGTTCCTACAGTAGACGGAAAGAAATGTGAGGTTAAGATCGAGCCAGGCACAACACATG
>DCIP01000144.1:0-8848 GCA_002317115.1 Candidatus Scybalocola fimicaballi | reverse complement strand
GAGATGGAAAAGTTGATGGAGTGCGACGGATTCAAGCCAAAAGCGTCCGACTACGAAGAATCGAAAAAAAGTATGGTAAAGATGTTCCGCGGTTGATAACTCGGCCAAAAAAGTATTTTTACAACATATTTTTAAAAATAGTCTAATAAATATACACACATTTTCAAAAAAGTGTTTACCTTTGGCACTGTTGTTTGAAAAGTAAGCAATATTATGAAGATAAAGGTTTTATTTATCGCGATAGTTTCGCTAATGATGTTTAGTGTAGATGCATATTCTCAGTGTAAGGGAAAATGTAGAAACGGTAAGGGTATCTACACATTTGAGGATGGCGAAGTGTACGACGGACAATTCGTAGACGGCCAGTTTGAAGGAAAGGGAACATATTCCTACAATTCTGGAGCAAAATACACTGGTGAGTTCAAGGCTGGTAAGCGTCACGGTAAGGGTACATACGTATATCCTACAGGTGATATCTACACTGGTGACTTTGTTGATGGTATGCCAAGCGGTACAGGTGTTTACAGTTTCGCAAACGGTGACCGTTACGAGGGCGAGTTCCTTGAGGGTAAGAGAAACGGACAGGGTGTCTATATCTTTGCCAGCGGAACAAAGCAGACAGGTGTATTTGAGAATTCATACATGATTGAGGAGATTTCAATCGAGCGTGTGAAGAAACAGTAAGAAACAATTTAGTTTATAATAATCTCACCTTGCGGGTTTGTAAAGATTCTTTACAAACCCTTTTTTATGACGAAAACGAAGACGAAAACGAAGACGTTGACGTTAACGTAGCATTTTCATAACCTCGTTCACCACTACATTGGTGATCATGAAACCGAATATACCTGTGATATGGATTAGTGAACCGTTGACCTGCTTTGCCGACGATTTGTCTTCGTCAGTCAAATATTCATCTTTACGGTATGGAATTTCAGGGGAGTAGATGCACTTAAACTTATGTTTAGGCATTGTCTTGAATTTCTTGAATCTCTTGCGTATGGCAGCCGCTAACGGACATCCCATAACCTTCCAAAATTCAGCAATTGAGATCTGTGTGGCGTCTATTTTCGACGCTGCACCCATTGATGATACAAATATCTTATTGTCGTAGGAAGATGCCTCTAAAATCAACGCAGCCTTGTTTGTGAGGCTGTCGATGGCATCGATGATGATGTCGTAGTCTGCAAGGTGGAAATCTGCCTGATCAGCCTGTGTGTAGGCCTTATCTATGACTGTTACATTGGCGTCGGGATTAATGGCAAGAAGACGCTCTTTCACCACGTCGGTCTTCTTCCTTCCCACCGTCGCCATTAGGGCTGGCATCTGACGATTGATATTAGTCGCGTTCACTGTGTCGCAATCCACAATGGTCATATTGGTGAAACCTGTGCGGAAAAGACTCTCTGCGCACCAGCTTCCTACGCCTCCAAGGCCAAGCACTATGACCTTCATGTCGCCAGCTTTCTTCACAAACTCTTCGCCTAACACAAGGTTGACGCGATGGAAAATATCGTTGTTGATGTCGTTTGCCATGATTATTCTGTGGTATGGACTACGTTAAGATTATTCTTCTGAAAGTTGAACAAGAATGTTGCGGTATTCGTTGAAGATCTTAGCCTTTGACACGAATCCGACGTATTTGTCATCCTGTACTACTGGTAGATCCCACGCCTGTGTGTTCTCGAATTTCTTCATTACAGACTCCATAGAATCGTGTAGGGAAAGAATCTCTGGAGGAGCTGTCATGAGGTCGCTCACCTGGAATTTAGTGTAAAGTTCAGGACGGAACATGATGTTGCGGATCTCATCAAGAGTGATGATTCCGACCAGTTGCTCTTTCTTATTTAAGACGGGATAGATATTACGCTTTGTGCGTGAAATCACCTTTACCAAATCCTCCAAATACATGTCTGGACGAAGCTTCTGCAAATCCTGCTCGATCACGTCGTCCATTCTAAGAAGGGTAAGGACTGTCTTGTCCTTGTGGTGAGTAAGAAGCTCTCCCTTTAGAGCAAGACGCTGCGCGTACAAACTGTGGGGCTCGAATGCGATGATGGTCATGTATGCCACAGTGGAAGTGATCATAAGGCTGACGAAGAGTCCGTAACCTCCCGTCAACTCAGCGATAAGGAATGTTCCGGTAAGAGGTGCGTGCATGACACCTGCCATCACACCTGCCATACCCGCAAGAGCAAAGTTCTTTTCAGGCAAACGGAACCACTGAGTATAGTTTACTAACATCGCCATAAGATAACCTGTGATACAGCCCACAAACAAGCTTGGGGCAAAGATTCCTCCGGTTCCTCCTGCACAGTTAGTCGCAGCCGACGCGAAAATTTTAAGCATGACAAGCAAGCCAAGGAATAGGAATAGCATCCAGAAATGGTCTCTAAACTGGTAGAAAGCACTGTTCTCTGTCACCTTCACAGCGTCGTTGTCGAGAAGGGCAGTGATAGTGGAATAACCTTCACCGTAAAGAGGAGGAAGAAGGAAAATCAACACACTAAGCATGATACCGCCGATCACCATCTTCTTGGTTGGCGACTGTAGTGAACCAAAACTTGCCTCCAACTTTGTCATTCCACGTGTGAAATATAGGGATATGAATCCACACAACATTCCAAGCACGATGTAGAATGGAGTACGGGTAGGAGTGAACGGATCGTTGATTGTGAAACCGAACATAAATTCAGAGCCAGAAAGGAAGTATGTCACCAAGCTGGCTGTGATAGATGAGATCAACAGCGGAATGATAGTCGCCATAGTAAGGTCGAGAAGCAACACCTCCAAAGTGAAGATGACACCTGTGATAGGAGCCTTAAAGATACCTGCCACCGCAGCCGACGCTCCACAACCGACGAGAAGCATCAGCGTCTTTCTGTCCATCTTGAACGCTTTGCCGAGGTTGGATCCGATGGCTGAACCCGTAAGCACGATAGGAGCCTCGGCTCCTACAGATCCTCCGAAACCGATGGTCAACGAACTGGCAACAAGAGACGACCACATATTGTGAGCCTTGATAACGGCTTTTCTTTGTGAGATAGCGTAAAGGATTTTTGTCACTCCGTGGCTGATATCGTCCTTCACGATGTAGCGAACGAAGGTGCTCGCAAGCAAAATGCCGACGATTGGCATAATGAAATATAGATAGTTGACGGCGCTCGCCTCCACTGTGCTCTTCACCAACTCGTGAAGATATTCGACAATGCTTTTCAATACATGGGCAGCCAAGGCACAAAAAAATCCAACAAAAGCACTCAAAATCATTGTGAAATACTTTGCTGAAATGGCATGTTCGCGCCAAACCAAAAATCTATTGAATCTATATTGTAAATTCTGCATTTCTTGTAGTCGTTAAAGTCTTTCTTTCTCCTATTAAATCTTACAGATTGAATTAACAAATTTACAACATATTTTTTATTAGTGGACTTCGTTTCTTCCTTATTTTTATATGTGCGTATATTTTTTGCGTTGACGTAGTGGATTTTAATATCTTTTTTATAACTTTACCAAAGATAATGCTTGATTGCGGTAGAATGTCTATTTCATTCGTATCGTTCAGGTGGATTAAAAGATAGTGATATGGCAGCAAACTGGGTATATACGTCTCTTACTGAAGAGCAAACTAAGCAGAGGGATCTGATGTCTGAGGAACTCGGAATCAGTTCAATCCTTTGTCAACTTCTTGTACGTCGTGGAATTACGACAGTGGAGGCTGCCAAGAAATTCTTCCGTCCGCGTATCGAGGATCTTCATGATCCTTTCCTAATGAACGACATGGATAAGGCCGTCGACCGATTGAATCAGGCGATGGGCAAGAAGGAGCGTATCCTTGTCTACGGGGATTATGATGTCGACGGAATCACTGCCGTCGCACTTGTATACAAATACTTGAAGTTCAACTATTCGTATGTGGATTTCTATATCCCAGACCGATATGTTGAGGGTAGTGGTATCTCATATTTGGGTATCGACTACGCAGCCGAGACTAATGTCAAACTTATTGTGGCTCTCGACTGTGGAATCAAGGCTGTCGACAAGGTGAAGTATGCTAAGGAGAAAGGAATCGACTTTATCATCTGCGACCACCATACTCCAGACGACAATCTTCCTGAGGCTGTGGCGGTGCTTGATCCTAAACGCTCCGACTCCACATATCCGGATTCCAACTTGTCTGCCTGCGGTGTCGGGTTCAAACTGATGCAGGCGTTCGCAATGAACAATGGTATTTCCCAGGATACCCTTACTGATTTGTTCGACTTGACTGCGGTGAGTATCGCGTCGGATATTGTGCCTATCATAGGAGAGAACAGAATCTTGGCTTATTACGGCTTGAAGCAGTTGAACTCCAATCCGAGCCTTGGTTTGAAGTGTATCATCGACGTTTGTGGACTTACAGGTAAGGAAATCACAATCTCAGATATCGTGTTCAAGATTGGCCCACGCCTTAACGCATCTGGACGAATCAAGACAGCGTCGGAGGCTGTGGAACTTCTTATATCAAAGGAGTTGACATTCGCGCGTGAGAAGAGCGACTGTATTGACAAATATAATCAGCAGAGAAAAGATTTGGACAAGAGCGTCACTGATGAGGCTATTGCCCAACTTGAGGATAAGAAAGAGGAACTTGATAGCAGCAATTCCATCGTGATTTATAATCCGAATTGGAATCAGGGTGTGATCGGTATCGTGGCATCACGTCTTACTGAGTTGCACTATAAGCCTACTATCGTGTTGACATATTCGCAGGAGAATAATCTTGCAACCGGATCCGGACGATCGGTGTCGGGATTCGACTTATACAAGGCAATTGAAACATGCAGTGATTTGCTTGAAAACTTCGGCGGACACATGTATGCTGTAGGATTGCGTATGAAGCCGGAGAATGTGCCGGAGTTCCGCAGACGAATGGAACAGTATGTGACTGAAAATATCACGACAGAGCAA
This sequence comes from Candidatus Scybalocola fimicaballi, assembly GCA_002317115.1. GTDB lineage: Bacteria > Bacteroidota > Bacteroidia > Bacteroidales > Paludibacteraceae > UBA1723. The sequence goes on along the minus strand of DCIP01000144.1, from coordinate 3,898 downwards.
CAGATGCCACAGCAGGAGATCGACGCTTTCATCGATTTCAAAGAGATCACTCCTAAGTTTGTGCGTCTGCTTAAACAGTTCAGTCCATTCGGTCCGGAGAACATGAAACCTGTCTTTGCCACACGCAAGGTGCTTGACTATGGTACCAGCCGCGTCGTTGGAAAAGAGAAAGAACACTTGAAGCTTGAGTTGGTGGATTCCCAGAGCGAGTGCATCATGAATGGAATCGCATTCGGATTGTCGGAATACAACGATTATATCAAGGCGTTCAACCCTGTGGACATCTGTTACACTATTGAGGAAAACAACTTCAACGGAGGCTTAAACACTCAGTTGATGATCAAGGATATACGTCCACTTTCACAAAAGTAATATTGGGATAATGGAGACGCGTTTGTTCACGTCTCCTTTTTTAGAAAAAGATTTTATTATAACTTCCGAACTGATGGCATTATTGAACGAAGATTATTTGAAACTACCTGAAAATTATCTTTTCACGGAGATTCATAGAAAGGTAAACATATTCAAGATAACACGTCCTGGATCAAAGGTTATACATCTTGACGCTGGAGACTCCAACCATATCCTTCAGGGAGAATATGTTGATTCGTTCCGCCAGAATCTTGAGATGATGGCTTCGTCTCATGCTACCAAGTCGACGGATATACCCGAGCGTCTGAAGGCTTTGGAGACTCGAATCCTCAAGACCGACTACGAAAGCAACGGAATAAAACTTTCTACTGACGATATCTTCATCAATGATGATCCACGCAATGCGGCTGCGGATGTGTTGGATTTGTTGAGCAGAGACAATATAATTGGAGTGTTTGATCCTTCGTATCCAGCGTTCATCTACAACACAGTGATGAGCGGAAGAGCTGGATTGAAGATGGAAGACGGACGATGGAGCAATCTCGTCTATCTGCCATGCAATGCGGAAAATAATTTTGTTCCTGCTATCCCGAAAGAACGTTTGGATGTAGTGTATTTGAGTTTGCCCAATAATCCTACAGGCACAACTCTCACTACTGATGAGTTGAAGAAATGGGTTAAGTATGCCAACGACACCCATACTCTTATTATATATGACGCGTCGCACGCTCATTATGTGAGACAAAAGAAAGTGCCACGTTCGATTTATGAGATCAAGGGAGCTCAGAAAGTCGCTGTCGAATTGAGAAGCTTCTCAAAGACGACGGGATATACAGGCACCAACTTTGGATTCACTATCATTCCGAGTGAGGTGGTGGCATATACAGAGATGGGCAAAGCCATGTCGCTCAACCAGTTGTGCCGACGTCGCCAGACCTCTAAATTCTCGGGAATCCCATATTTGGGATTGTGCGCTGCCGAGGCTATTTATACGCCAGAAGGGCAGAAACAGATGCATCAGATTGCCGATTATTATATGGCAAATGCCAAGATGATCAAAGAAAAACTTCAATCAATCGGTTTGACGGTGGCTGGAGGTGACAACTCTCCATATCTGTGGGTGAAAACTCCAGAAGGGGTTAACTCATGGAGATTCTTTGAGCAGATGCTTTATGAAAAATCTATAGTCTGCACGCCTGGTGTTGGATTCTGTCCAGGAGGAGAAGGCTATGTGAGATTTTCTGGATTCTCTGAGAAATCAGATGTTGAGGAGGCTATGTCGAGACTATAGAAAATACTTTAATAGCATTATTATAAATTACTTATACTTGAAATGAGTATGCTTTACAAAGGAGTATGGGTGTCAGAACATGCTCCACATAATATTCAGAAATTGACTGATAAGGATTGTGATGCTCTTTTCAAACAGGGAGGTTTCGCCATACGTGAGATTTCCGATTTTGATGTTCCAACCGAAACCAGCTTTTACGCCGTCATCAAAGATCAGTTTGGTGACATGGAAGAGCTGTCGAAGAAGGTAAGGACGAAGGTGAGAAAAGCTCAGAAAACGTATGAGATCCGTAAGGCGACGTTGGATGAGATGCTTAAGTATGGAGCCGACATCTATTATGCAGCTTACTCCAAATATAAAGTGAAGAGTATTCCTGAGACGAAAGAGACATTGGAGGCAAGATTCCGCAAGGTAGACGCGAGCGACGACTATGACGCTTGGATAATGTTCAGAATAGAGGATAACGCTCCCGTAGGTTGGGCGATTACACATATATTTGAGAATATGTGTGAGTATGAGACAGTGAAAGTCGACGCCGCTTTTTTGGACAGCACATATCCGTCGTATGGTTTGTTCTTTGCCATGAACCAGCATTATTTGGGGGAACGTAAACTCTCCTATGTGAATGCTGGTTGGAAAAGTGTCACTCACCACTCCAACATTCAGGAATTTCTAATTGAGCAGTTTAATTTCAGGAAGGCGTATTGCAAGATGAAGATGCGATATAAATTCCCGTTGAATATAATTGTATCTTTGCTTTATCCATTGAGAAAAATCCTTCCTAACTCAAAAATCAAGACGATGCTGATGCAGGAGTCGTTCTCAAGAGGTGTAGAGTGTTAAAAAATAAGGATGATTAGAAGAGTTAACATAATTTAAGAAAACAGAAGTTTTGAATAATCTTTAACTCTTGCATTTTAATATTTAAAGTATAAATTTGCGTTAAATTACAAATTTTGGAAATTTATGTGCGGAATTGTAGGTTACATAGGAACTAAAGAAGCATACCCAATTTTGATTAAGGGTTTGCACCGTCTTGAATATAGAGGATATGATAGCGCTGGTGTCGCTATGATAGACGATAAAGGTGGATTGAACGTTTACAAATCAAAAGGAAAAGTATCTGATTTGGAGGCATTCGCAAGAGATAAGGATTTGAGTGGAAATATCGGTATTGCGCACACTCGTTGGGCAACTCACGGAGAGCCAAACGACTGCAATGCTCACCCTCACTACTCACAGAGCGAGAATCTTGCGTTGATCCACAACGGTATCATCGAGAACTACGCCGTCATCAAGGAGACTTTGATTTCTAAGGGATATACATTCAGAAGTACAACAGATACAGAGGTCCTTGTTCAGCTTATCGAGTTTGTTAAGAAGGAGAACAACTGTGACCTTTGCACAGCAGTGCAGTTGGCATTGAGCCAGGTTGTTGGTGCTTACGCTATCGCAGTTATTGAGAAGGGACACCCTGAGACAATCATCGCTGCAAGAAAGAGTAGCCCACTTGTTGTTGGTATCGGTAACGACGAGTATTTCTTGGCTTCTGACGCAACACCAATCATTGAGTATACAAACAAGGTTGTTTACTTGGCAGACGAGGAGATCGCTATCCTTACTAAGGGTAAGTCTATCAAGGTGTTGACTATCGCTAACGTAGAGAAGACTCCAAAGATCCAGGAGCTTGAGTTGAACTTGTCAGAACTTGAGAAGGGAGACTACGAGCACTATATGCTAAAGGAGATCTTCGAGCAGACACGTACAGTAATGGAGGCTACAAGCGGACGTATCAATGTTGATATGGACAATATCGCGCTTTGTGGTTTCATTGATAATAAGGAGCGTTTCTTGAACGCAAGCCGTATCATCATCACTGCATGTGGTACAAGCTGGCACGCAGCTTTGATCGGTAAGTATGCAATCGAGGAGTTCGCTAAGATCCCAGTAGAGGTTGAGTACTCATCTGAGTTTAGATACCGTAAGCCAGTTGTCAATTCAACTGACGTCGTAATCGCAATCTCTCAGTCGGGTGAGACTGCTGATACATTGGCAGCCCTTGAGTTGGCTAAAGATAACGGAGCTCTTCTATTCGGTATCTGTAACGTAGTAGGTAGTAGCATCGCCAGAATGACAGGTGCTGGTTGCTACACTCACGTAGGTCCAGAGATCGGAGTTGCTTCAACTAAGGCATTTACAGCTCAGGTTCAGATTTTGATCATGTTGGCTTTGTCT
>DCIP01000001.1:6845-7007 GCA_002317115.1 Candidatus Scybalocola fimicaballi | reverse complement strand
GACGCTCTGAATATTTGAACATGAAAGCTGAGTCGAACACCACCTCATTCATCAAAGAAAGAGTCTGCTGGTGATCCTCCTCTGTCTCTCCGTGGAATCCGCAGAAGATATCTGTTGTGATACCGCAATCAGGAATAATGCGACGGATAGCCGCGATTCTCT
>DCIP01000001.1:2289-6827 GCA_002317115.1 Candidatus Scybalocola fimicaballi | reverse complement strand
TTTCTGTTCATAGCCTTTAGCACCTCCGAACTTCCGCTCTGCACAGCAAGATGGATATGGTTGCAGACGTTGTGCCACTTAGCGATCGCGTGAAGGATATCATCAGTCATATCCTTAGGGTGCGACGTCGTGAATCGGATACGCATGTTAGGGAATTTCTCAGCGATGATCTCAAGAAGCTGAGCGAAAGTAGTGACGTTCTCATTCTCGTCGACGAAGCGATAAGAGTTGACGTTCTGGCCCAAAAGCACAACCTCCTTGAATCCCTTGACGCTAAGGTCGTTCACCTCGTTAAGGATGCTGTCGACGGCACGGCTTCTCTCACGTCCACGAGTGTAAGGGACGATGCAGTAGGAGCAGAAATTGTTGCAGCCACGCATGATCGACACATAGCCCGAAATACGGTTGCTGCCGATTCTTGCAGGGATGACGTTGCGGTAGGTCTCAGTTGTGGAAAGATTCACGTTGATAGCCTTCTCCCCAGCCTCCACACTTGAAATCAAGTTAGGAAGGTCGAGATAGGAATCCGGTCCACACACAAGGTCGACGACACCTGTCTGAAGAAGCTCCTCCTTCATTCTCTCAGCCATACAGCCGATAATGCCTACGATAAGCTGACGTTTAGCGTCACGCTTGAGCGACTGGAAATATTGAATACGGGAATGAATCTTCTGCTCCGCATTGTCGCGGATGGAACAAGTGTTGGCAAACACGGCGTCTGCCTCCGCCAAATCCTCAGTGATTTCATACCCCACTGTCTGCATGATTGCAGCCACAACTTCGGTATCTGCCACGTTCATCTGGCAACCGTAAGTCTCAATAAAAAGTTTTTTTGTCGCAGATTTAGAGTCTGTTTTCATCTTTTATATATTAAAATTGTTGCAAAGATACTCATCTTCATTTATTTTTGTATTTATTTAGAAGAAATAGATTTTCAAATGAGCACAGAAATAGAATCAAAGTCGAAAGAGACAAAGAAAAACAAAGAACCATTCTTCAAAAGATTAATCAAGAATCCTTTGGTGATCAGCATACTAGCATGTATCGTAATCGTGCTAATTGGTTTTGCATGGATGACAAGTTGGCTCGACGACTACACCAACCACGGTGTAGAGATCGAGACTCCAGATCTTAACGGCATGACAGAGAAGGAAGGTGGTGATCTTCTATCCACACGTGGATTGACATACGAGGTCATTGATTCTATGTATGTGAAAGGAATGAAGCCAGGTGCCATCGTGGACCAGGTGCCAAAAGCTGGAGCAAAGGTAAAAGAGGGACGCAAGATCTACGTTAAGATTCAGGCATACAGCGCTAAGAAGGTATCGCTTCCAGAGGTGCGTGAGGGTTCAGCACGTCAGGCTGAGAATTTGCTTGCCAGCGTCGGCTTAAAGGTTAGAAATTTGGAATATGTACCGTCAGAGCAGAGTGGAAATGTGATTGAAGTGAAATTCAACGACCAAGTGATTCTGCCAAATACAAAGTTAGTGGAGGGTTCATCCGTCACATTGGTCATCGGCCGCGGATTATCCAACCAGGAGGTTGTCGTATCAAGTTTCCGTGGACTTACACTTGAGAGAGCAAGAAATGAGGCTCACGAGAAAGATTTGAATATCGGTTCAATCTCATACGATAAAGGCATGTCGGAAGAAGACAAGGCAAAAGCCGTCGTATATAAGCAGATTCCAATCACAGGCAAGACAGTGCCAGCAGGCTCACGCGTCGACCTTTATTTGACTATCGACAAGACAAAGATGGAGGAGCCAGAGGAGGTATTCAAAGACGAGACAGTCCAAGACTCCGTGCCAGACAGCGAGGACGGACTTTGGAATTAAACGGTTAGTGTTATGCCATATCATGGCATAATGCAATTCTAAATCATTAAATATATGAAGACGGGATTCTCTCCCGTCTTTATTTTCAAATAGCATTATGCAAGACGAAAACGAAGATATAGAGTTATTCAAAGACGGGGAGGCTCCAGAGGCTGAGCTCGGCAACGACGGCCAGCTTCACGAACATTTCCGCTTCACTGTGCCACAAGGCAAAAAATTGGAACGCATCGACAAATTCCTTGTCGGTGTGATGCCTCACGTCAGCCGCAACCGTATTCAGATGGCTGCCGACTGCCAGACTATCCTTGCCAATGGCAAACCGGTGAAGTCGAGCTATAAGGTGAAGCCGAACGACGAGATCTCCGTGATGCTGTCGTATCCACCGTCGGATTTCACTATCATTCCACAGGATATTCCTATCAATATCGTCTACGAGGACAAGGATGTGGTGCTTGTCAACAAGACCGCTGGCATGGTGGTGCATCCGGGATTCGGTAATTTCCAGGGCACTCTGCTCAACGCTCTTGCCTGGCATCTAAAGGATGATCCCGACTACGACACTTCTGATCCTCGTCTGGGATTGGTGCATCGTATTGATAAGGACACGTCAGGATTGCTTATTATAGCCAAGAATGACGATGCGAAAAGCGATCTCGGCAAGCAGTTCTTCAATAAGACTACCCGACGTCGCTACAACGCTCTTGTATGGGGAAATGTGGAGAAAGACGAGGGTACGATCGACGCCGATATTGCACGTGATCCTAAAGACAGAATGCTATTCACTACGTTTCCAAACGGAGAGAATCCGTCTGCCAAACATGCGGTGACTCATTATAAGGTGTTGGAAAGATTCGGTTATGTGACTTTGGTGGAGTGTATTCTTGAGACAGGCCGAACACATCAGATCCGTGTCCACATGAAACATATCGGCCATACACTGTTTGCCGACGAGAGATACGGAGGCATGGAGATTTTGCGTGGAGAGCGCACATCAAACTATAGAAAATTCGTGAGCAACTGTTTTGCTCTATGCCCACGTCAGGCTCTACATGCTAAGACTCTTGGGTTCCGTCATCCACGCACAGGCGAAGAGATGGATTTCGATTCCACTATCCCAAGCGACATGAGAGCTTTGCTTGACAAATGGAGACGATTCCGTGAGAATAAAGAGTATTGACGTAGACGAAGACGAAAACGAAAACGAAAACGAAAAAACGCAGGCACTTTTCAGTGTCTGCGTTTTATTTTTGCGACGTTCACCTTAGTGACGTCTTTGAATGTTCATTAAGCCATAGCTGCAAGGATATCCTTGTACTGAGCAAGAAGGTCCAACTTATCCTTTAGCCCCTGCTTAGACTCTGGGTTAGTCAAACCTACACCCTCCAAGAAACCATCCTTCCAAGCTTCGTCATCCGACTTGTTAGCCCATGCCAAAGCAACGCTTACAAGCTCTCTCTGCTGAGCCTCTGTCATTTCTGAGAAAACACCCATCATCTGCAACAAGCCGTCCTCTGTAGCAGGAATAGCAGCAAGTTTATCCTCATATACAGCATTGAACAAATCCTGGTGAGTAGCACCTTGTGCTATACCAGCATCTTTACCCTCTCCAAGTGCATCTGAGCCCTCAAAATACTCTGAGAAAACATCCAAAAGATCCTGTGAAGTGATCTCATTCAAGTCGACACCAAGATTCTCGATCTGAGCAAGCGACTGATCCAACAACTCCTTTGCAGCCTTCTGTCCTTCAGCGTCTTTTGCAGCGGAATTCAAGAACGACTCCATCCACTCTGCATTGTCTTTGTTCTTATTGTAATCTACAACAGTTGTAGCAAGCTGCTTCAACTCATCAGATGTCATTGATGTAGCCTGATCCAAAAGATTGCTTCCCTTGTCAGTATAATTCTTTACGACTTCCTGCATTACAGTACCGTCGTTCTTTGCCTCTTCTTTATTTACCTGCTCTTTCTTTGGCTGATCGTCATCATCGTCGTCATCTCCACAGGAAGTAGTACCAATTGAAAGTGCACAGCCCATAGCTAGTGCCACCCAAAAACTTCTTAGCTTAATCATAGTCCCTATTATTTTATTAAACATTAAATTTTACGCCGTCACGACATTAAGCCGTAACATTGGCAAATATATTTATTAATATTTACAATACAAACAAACTGCTGAATTTTAACTTCTTCCAAGCAAAATTTTCTTCACTTCATGCAATTTATTCAATGCTTCAAGAGGAGTAAGATTATCGATATCAATAGTCAGAATTTCATCACGTACCTGAGAAAGAGTAGGATCATCAAGTTGGAATATACTTAGCTGTGTGCCAGCAGGAAGCTTTGGCTCCGTAGCTTTTTTGATCTTCTCTGTTGTAACGTCGGTGTCCTTATGCTGCTCTTCAAGACGATGAAGAATCTCATTGGCTCTGTCTACAACCTGTGTCGGCATACCAGCAAGTTTTGCGACGTGGATACCGAAACTATGCTCACTTCCACCCTCTTTCAACTTACGCAAGAAAATCACCTTACCGTCAGCCTCACGCACTGAGACGTTATAGTTTTTCACACGGTCAAAGGTGTTTTCCATCTCGTTAAGCTCATGGTAGTGAGTGGCGAAAAGAGTCTTAGGATTAGCCTTTGGATTCTCGTGAAGATACTCCACGATAGCCCACGCGATAGAGATTCCGTCGTAAGTGGAAGTACC
>DCIP01000001.1:0-2076 GCA_002317115.1 Candidatus Scybalocola fimicaballi | reverse complement strand
GCTGTCTGACGTAGCAAAGCCGACTTTCCGGCCATATTCGGACCGGTAATCATCATGATCTGCTTCTTCTCGTTGTCGAGCTCCACACTGTTGGCGATATACGGACTGTCGATTGGCAACTGACGCTCAATCACCGGATGGCGTCCCTCACGTATGTCAATTGTAAGCCCCTCGTCGACGACGGGACGAACATACTTATATTTTTCTGAGATTGACACAAACGACATCAGGCAGTCGAGCTGAGCGATGATAGAAGTGTCAGTCTGGACAGGCGAGATATAGTCGGCAAGCTCATCAATAAGCTCCATGAACAATCGCATCTCCAACGGAATGATCATCTCCTCAGCCTTTGTGATCTTAGCCTCAAGTTCCTTCAATTCAGGAGTGATATAACGCTCAGCCCCGGTAAGAGTCTGCTTTCTAATCCACTCCTGAGGCACTTTGTCCTTATGAGTGTTGCGAACCTCAAGATAGTAGCCAAACACGTTGTTGTAGCCCACTTTTAGGGTAGAAATACCTGTACGCTCCATCTCCTGATCCTGGATCTGCAAAAGCACATCCTTGCTATTTGTAGATATACGACGCCAATTGTCAAGATCCTCGTTGTAGCCTGGAGCAATCACCCCACCCTTAGAAAGTAAAGCAGGAGGGTTTGGCACAATCATCGCGTCGATCTTAGCACAAATATGCTCACAAGGATTCAAGCGCTCAGCCATTCCCTGAAGATTGACGTTGCTGCTCTGAGCGCAAGCCACCTTAATCGGAGCCACCATCTTCAAAGCCGAGCATAGAGCAAGCACATCACGCGGATTAGCACGTTTTGCGGCCACTTTAGACACGATACGCTCCATATCACCAATCTGTGGTAAACACTCGTTGAGAAGGGCACGCAAATCCTTCTCCTGGAACAAAGTCTCAACAATTTCATGGCGCTCCACAATAGGAGTCACCTCCTTGAGCGGTTGAGCCAACCAACGCACCAACTGACGTGAGCCCATTGGAGTCTGAGTCTCATTTATAGTGCCGAGAAGCGAACGTTGGTTTTCATCCGACGTTGGGAAAAGTTCAAGGTTGCGGACAGTAAAGCGGTCCATCCACACATACTTTTCCTCCTCAATACGGCGGATAGAGTTGACATGGCTGATATTTTTATGCTGAGTATAGTCGAGATAGTGAAGAATAGCACCGGCAGCCACCTGGCCCACCTGTAGATTCTCCACACCGTAACCTTTAAGCGAAGTAGTGTTGAAATGAGCAAGCATTTTGCCACGTGCGCTATCAGGAGTGAAAGCCCAATCATCAAGTTCATTCACAAGATAATGTTTAGAGAAAAGGCTTTCAAAATCGCGTCGGCTTCCACGCTCAATCAAAATCTCTTTAGGAGTGTAGACGGAGAGAAGCTTGTCGACGTATTCTTGCTTACCCTGAGAAAGCAGATATTCACCGGTAGAGATATCAAGAAAAGAGACGCCGTAGATATCACCACTCTTTTTGTCCTTGCTGTGGCAGACAGCGCATAGGAAATTATTCTCACGAGGATCAAGGATATTCTCGCTCATCGTAACACCCGGAGTGGAAAGCTCCGTGATACCACGTTTTACGAGTCCTTTAGCCTGTTTAGGATCCTCAAGCTGGTCGCAGATAGCCACACGATAGCCGTGGCGGACCAGTTTAGGCAGATAAGTGTCGAGAGCGTGGTGAGGGAAACCAGCAAGAGGCATATCACCCGAATTTCCACCGTTGTTTCGCTTAGTAAGAGTGATGCCGAGAGCCTCAGACGCCTTAATTGCGTCGTCGCCAAAAGTCTCATAAAAATCACCTACACGAAAAAGAAGGATTGCATCAGGGTACTGAGATTTATACTCAGAATATTGCCTCATTAAAGGCGTTTCGTTTTTCTCTGCCACGTCTCTTAAATTTATAAATTACACGCAAATTTACCCAAAATCCACCGATTTGCGTAGACGTGGGGAAAATAGATATTAACAAAAAAAGGAGACGCTGCAATACGACGTCTCCAAACACAAAAAAAGAGTCAACCATTTCTGATTGACTCCTGAAAGCGGCGGCTACCTA
>DCIP01000073.1:1682-22680 GCA_002317115.1 Candidatus Scybalocola fimicaballi | reverse complement strand
CCAACGATGCCACCACATGTGACGCTCACTTGGAAACCTTGATAAACATTGAATCTTGCCACTAGAAATAGGCATACTATTTCCAGCAGCAAGAACAATATTAGATTACTAAACTTTCGTATGAATTGTAAAAGTGTATTCACAACATTCGATAATTATCGCATCAAGAAAGAGAATTTGTCACAATTCTTAAGTGCGATTCCTGTACCACGTGCCACAGCATGCAATGGATCGTCTGCAATGTGGAAAGGAATACCAATCTTATTAGTAAGACGCTTGTCCAAACCACGAAGCAATGCGCCACCACCTGCCAACCAGATACCACGCTGTACAATATCGGCGTAAAGCTCTGGTGGAGTCTGCTCCAATGCGTTAAGCACAGCAGCCTCAATCTTCGAGATTGACTTCTCGATACAGTGTGCAATCTCCTGGTAAGAAACCGGTACTGCCAATGGAAGGGCAGACAAACGGTTTGGTCCGTTTACGATGAAATCTGCAGGTGGCTCCTCCAAGTTAGTAAGGGCTGAACCCACTGTCACCTTGATCTCCTCGGCTGTACGCTCTCCAACCTTGATGTTGTGCTGGCTACTCATGTACTCCTGCACGTCAGCAGTCAAATCATCTCCGGCAATACGGATAGACTTGTTGGAAACGATACCTCCCAAAGAGATGACAGCGATCTCAGTTGTACCACCACCGATGTCGACGATCATGTTTCCTTCTGGAGCCTCAACGTCGATACCGATACCGATAGCGGCTGCCATTGGCTCATAAATCATATATACCTCACGTCCTCCTGCGTGCTCAGAAGAGTCACGTACGGCACGGATCTCAACTTCGGTACTTCCCGACGGAATACATACCACCATTCGCAACTGCGGTGTGAACCATGAACGGTCTGAACTTGCCATCTTGATCATGGCACGCATCATCTGCTCTGCCGCGTAGAAGTCCGCAATCACACCGTCTCTCAACGGACGCACGATACGTATGTTCTCTGGGTTACGACCCTGCATCGCCTTTGCCTCGTGACCTACTGCAACCAATTTCTCAGTCTTGCGGTCCAAAGCAACGATACTTGGCTCGTCCACTACAATCTTATCATTGCTGATGATAATGGTGTTGGCTGTACCAAGGTCCATCGCCAACTCCTGTGTGAAAGAGAAGAACGCCATGTTTATTTTGCGAAATAAGCGTGAATATGTGTATCGTAATTTGAAGAAACCTTGAATGCCTCAGTAGCGAACCAGCGTCTCTCCTCCAATGATGTCTCTGCGCCGTTCTTCTTCATGATGTCAAGAAGTGGAGCGTACTGTGCCTTTGATGCTACAATGACAACATCCTTGTGGTTCTTTGCTGCTGCTCTGATTAGGCTGATACCACCTATATCTATCTTCTCAATAATCTCTGCCTCGCTCTTGCCCTCTGCTACTGTCTGCTCGAATGGGTATAGGTCAACAATAACAAGGTCGATCTCTGGAATCTCGTACTTTGCCATCTGCTCCTCGTCCTCCTTCAAACCACGACGTCCAAGGATACCACCGAAAATCTTTGGGTGAAGTGTCTTAACTCGACCTCCCAAAATTGAAGGGTATGATGTCAAATCCTCTACTGCCTTGCAAGGGATTCCCTGCGACTCAATAAACGACTGTGTACCACCAGTCGACAATATCTCGACTCCGTTCTCATTCAATGTCTTTAGGATCTCAGACAAACCATCTTTATGGAAAACGGAAATAAGAGCTCTCTTAATTTTCTTATTTGCTGACATAATTTTGAAATTTCGTTAGTATGCCAACAAAAATACTATTTTTTTATCATTTTATGAAAAAAAATCCACATAAAAATTAACGAATTTTAACGGAAATAGAACTACTTGGAATCTGCAACTATTTCTCTTTTATTTTCGTCGCCACGACATGCCAAATTTAGCCCTTGACAATGGATAATGTACGCTCACATCGGCTTCCTCCATAGAACTTCTCCAACACTTTCGAGAAAACGTCGTCGGGTGAAACCAAATCAAACAACGTCATGCATGATCGTACTTTTATCGCGTCGATCCCTCCTAATATTTCCTCCGCAGATCCATACTGCTCCATCAAAGCGTTAGTGATCTCATAAAGCCTGTTTCGCAATGTCTCGTTCTGAAGATATTCATTAGCTTCTTCCAAAGATGTAATGCCGTAATATCTTGATTTACTGCTATATCCAAGTCCTGCAATCTGAGGGAATATATACCAAATCCAATGGCTCTGCTTTCTTCCCGTCTTCACCTCTTCCAATGCTTTTTCGTATGCATGGTTTATCTCTTGCGCAAGAATAAATCGTTGTAATTGAGAATTAAATTTTGCGTTATTTTCCATAATTAATCAGTTTAATGTTAGTTAATGGTTTTACTACTTTCACACTACAAAGTTAATGTATCTTATAATACTCTGAAAGATATTTTTAGCATCATTCACATTCGTCTATATATCAAATAATTGTAGTTCAAAAAAAGAGTGAAGAACCGAAATTCTTCACTCAATATTCTTATTTCGTCTAAAGACACGCACGTCCACGCGTCTCAACAAATTTACTCCATAATCAACATTGCGTCGCCGTAAGCTCCAAATCTGTAGCCTTCCTTGATTGCGACGTCGTATGCCTTCATCACGTTGTCGTATCCGCCGAACGCTGTCACCATCATCAACATTGTTGAGTATGGCAAGTGGAAGTTTGTGATACATCTGTTCGCTACGCTGAAATCGTATGGAGGGAAGATAAACTTGTTTGTCCATCCCTCGAACGGCTTGATCATTCCGTCTGTGCTTACAGATGTCTCGATGGCCTTCAATACTGTTGTTCCGACAGCACAGATGTTTCTATGCTTCTTAGTAGCAGCATTGATGATATTAGCGTTCTCCTCGTTAACCTCGATCTGCTCTGAATCTGTCTTATGCTTTGTCAAATCCTCGACGTCGATATCACGGAAATTACCAAGACCTGCGTGTAGTGTGATTTTTGCAAACTCACATCCCTTGATCTCCAATCTCTTCATAAGCTCACGTGAGAAGTGCATTCCTGCTGCTGGAGCCATAACAGCACCCTCTTTCTCTGCGTAGATAGTCTGGTAACGCTCTGCATCCTCTGGCTCAACAGGACGTGTGATATAGTCTGGCAACGGTGTGCGGCCAAGCTTCATCAAAAGATCCTTGAATTCCTCTGCAGAACCGTCGAACAAATATCTCAATGTACGGCCTCTTGAAGTTGTGTTGTCGATAACCTCAGCTACAAGAGAGTCGTCCTCACCGAAATATAGCTTGTTGCCAATACGGATCTTACGAGCTGGCTCCACAAGCACATCCCAAAATCTCAACTCACTGTTAAGCTCTCTCAACAATGTGACCTCGATATTGGCATTTGTCTTCTCCTTGTTTCCCTCCAAAATAGCAGGGAACACTTTTGTATCATTAAGAATAAATACATCCTCTTCATCGAAATACTCAAGAAGATCCTTGAATATCTTGTGCTCAATCTCTCCAGTCTTCTTGTGCAACACCAACAATTTGCACTCGTCGCGATGCTCAGACGGATACTGGGCAATGCTCTCTTCAGGAAGATTGAATTTGAACTTTGAAAGCTTCATATTTTATCTTTTTTTGTTTTCCTAATATAAATGTTCGAAAGAGTTTTCGTTAACGTTAACGTCAACGTCAACGTTCACTCTTCAACTGTCTTAATTGTCGGATCGTTATCTAACAAAAACTGGAACTGCTCAAGCGAGATGCAGTCTTCCAACTTAGCGTCTCCAATTCGTGTGCGGCAGAGCGACGTGAGGTGCGCCCCACTCTTCAATGCCTCTCCGATATCTCTTGCCAGACCACGTATGTATGTACCTTTGCTGCAGACCACCCTTATCTTGATCGCAGTCTGAGAATATTCCATCAACTCAATTTCATCAATCACCAATGTCTTCGGCTTGATCTCCACTTCCTCTCCCTTGCGGGCATACTCGTAGGCTCTCTTACCGTTGATCTTCACTGCTGAGAATGCAGGCGGCACCTGCTGGATCTCACCCAAAAACTTCTTCAGTGTCTCCTCCACAAGTTCACGGGTGATGTGCTCGGTAGGATATGTAGCGTCGACTTCGGTCTCCAAATCAAAAGATGGTGTTGTGGCTCCAAGAGCAAGCTCTGCCACATACTCCTTCGTCTGGTACTGGAAATTGTCGATCTCCTTCGTCTTCTTGCCTGTGCAGACGATAAGCACTCCCGTCGCCAACGGATCAAGCGTGCCGGCATGACCAATCTTGATCTTCTTCACACCAAGACGATGACGTATGTTGATACGCGCTTTGTTGACAAGGTCGAACGACGACCAATGCAACGGTTTATTGAACAGTAATACTTCGCCTGCTATAAAATCCATATCCGAATATTACATCATGCTGTAGCCGATTGCCCAGCATCCGATAATTGCACAATAGATTGCAAAGTAGATCAACTTGCCTTTCTTCACAAACTCGATCATTCCCTTGCATGCCAAACATCCTGAAATGAACGCTGCCAAGAATCCTACGATCGCAACATTCAAATCCAAGCCCATATTCTGAACCTTGTCACAAGTCTGGCAGAACCACTCTCCGTTGACAAGTTCCATCACACTCTTACAAGTAGGACACTTGTGCTTGAAAATCTTCAACAGCTGCAAGAAAGCCTCTCCCAAGATTGGCACCAACACCATTAGGAATGAGAACTTTGCAACCGACTCCTTCTTATTACCAAGAAGCAAACCAGTGGCGATTGTTGTGCCACTACGTGACAAACCTGGCAATACCGCGCAAGCCTGGCCAAGACCAATGATAAATGCGTCGCGACGTGAGATATCCTCTTTGATACGTGGCTTGGCAAAATATGAGAATGATAGCAATGTGGCTGTTACAAGTAGGCAAATTCCTACGATCAACAAACCTTCTCCGAAAATCTCCTCAACGTAATCCTTGAAAAACATTCCGATGATGAAGATTGGAATCATAGAGATACAAATCTTCAAGACGTACTCTCTATCGTCGTTCCACGTCTTCAAATCTCCTTTTAATGATCCCTTCAACACCTTTGAAATCTCACTCCAAAGAATGACGATTGTACTTAACACTGTCGCAGCATGTACAATAGTATCAAACAAAAGGTTCTCAGCACCACTTGTCTCCAAACCTAATATCTCCTGACCAATAGTCAAGTGTCCACTACTGCTGACAGGAAGAAACTCTGTCAATCCCTGAACCAAACCTAATATAAGAGCTTGTAACCAATCCATCTTGTTTAATATTTAACTGTTAATGAATCCTCTTTATCTTCTGATGCTACAAGACCTTCCTCTTTCTCCTCCTTCTTCTCTGGAACCCAAAGAATGGCGAAGATCTCAAATAAAAAACCAAATAATGCTATCATTGGTCCGACAGTCACTCTCTGAGCGCTGTAAATCTCCGGATTAAACTCTGTACCCTCGGCTCCACCACCGATCATTAGAACGAACCCTACAAGAATAACCAAAAATCCTGCCGCCAAAAGCATAAGATTCTTCTTAGGAAGGGCATATCCCATATTAGCTTTCATTATTATATATTTAAATGTAATACAACTCTTTTTCTGATCTGCTCAAAAACTTGTTGACGGCGAAGTATGTCGACACCCATGAAATCACGATGCCCGACACCAATATCGCTCCTGCCACCACATAGTAAATCGAATAGTCGGAATAATCCACGAACAGGCTCAACTGATCGCGCATCATATAGCCGAACAAAGCAAAGTAGCCAATTGCCAATATTGCCGCGATGATTCCGATCATCACTCCCTTCTTCAAATATGGTCGACGGATGAAACTTCTCGTCGCCCCCACAAGCTTCATTGTGTTGATAAGGAATCTATCTGAATATATGAGTAGACGCAATGTATTGTTAATCAATACGAATGAGATAAAAAACAACACTCCAGCAACAATCAAAAACAACAACGACACCCTCTGGATATTGTGGTTGACCTCGCTGATAAACTGTTTCTGATAGTCCACTCTGTCGACAATCCTATACTCCTTGATCGATTTGACCACAGACTCAAGCTTATCATTATCCGTATATTCCGATTTCAAATTCACCACATAAGATGCATGCAATGGGTTATAACCAAGAAAGGCGACGGGGTCTTCTCCCATCTCCTGCTCCAAATCTTTGATTGCCTGCTCTTTACTTATGAAAGTAACCTTTTTCGCATACGCCTGACCACGAAGAATCTCATCAAGTGTGGTGATCTCTTTCTCCTCCGCGTCATCCTTAATCTCAATAGATACAGTGTAATTCTCTCTCACATAGGAAGAAAGAGTGTCACCTATCTTCAAGCCCAACACCACAATTCCAATCAAAAACAACACCATTGAAATGCTGACAATGGTGGTAAGTTTGGAATTAAATATCTTATATTTAGTAATAGAATCTTTCATTTTAATGCAAAATAAACAAAAAAATGCCCTTTTATAAAATTTTTTTTGAAAAATCTACTAAATTACAAGATTTTTATAAAGAAAAAATGGTGGACTGTCTTAAAACAGCCCACCTGTAATATCATCGTTTCTTGATTTTCAACTTATACCCCGACGGGAGTGTCACCTTCACATTCTTCTGTTTCCTGTCCGCAAGTTTCTTTATGGTTATTCCTTCTTCTCCTTCAAGGTCATATACATTTGCGTCGAACGAATACTCTTTATTATTATATGTGATTGTCTCTATCTTCATACTAATTCTCTCACCTGCAGAAATAGCCTTTGCATACACCAACGTGTTTTTCGGAATTCTTACCCCATCCACAATGACTTCGTCCAACAGCCTTAATTTC
Source organism: Candidatus Scybalocola fimicaballi (assembly GCA_002317115.1). Classification (GTDB taxonomy): domain Bacteria; phylum Bacteroidota; class Bacteroidia; order Bacteroidales; family Paludibacteraceae; genus UBA1723. The sequence continues at coordinate 15,805 of DCIP01000073.1, read as the reverse complement.
ACCGGAGTCTCAAAATCCAATTTTTGGCTTTCATGTATGATAGCAAAGAGGTCGTTGTCTTTTAATGCTTTATCTTCTCCACCAAAATGGTTAAACCCGACATTTTCGACCACGTTCTCGGATGTCTCTTCAATATCTTCTGATTCACTGACATCTTGTTTCTCGCGACTCTGACAAGAATCAGTCATCGGCACTGCTTTATTTGAATGTTTAGAAGTAAAAGGGGAAATGCGGCCACTGTCAGCCGCAGCACCATCCACTTTCATTGATGTATTATGAGAGGTGTCTTTCCCCTTCCCTTCCGACGTAATATAATTATTCTTATTTTCAGTCACCTGGCATACATTTTGGTTTTCGTCTTCGTTTTCGTTAACGTTAACGTTAACGTTAACCAACCAAAACACTCCGCATCCGGCGATAAAAAGTAATAGACAAAAGGTGTGGATTGCAAACTGCTTGTTGTTCATCATACTAATTATTAACCAAACAACATCTTCACAATGTCCGACGTCTCCTGTTGAAGCTCAGTCAGCTCCACCTGCTCTTCCGACTCTGCTTTGGCACAAGCCTCCACAGGCATCGTCTCCTCCAACGGAACAAGCGCCGCCACCTTAATCATCGACGCGCGACGAAGTGACGCCTCATAAGAGACATCATCCCTATATGGTGTGTAAAGTTGCTTTATTCTTGCTTTTCTCTCCTCTGAATCGGAATCCTTGTGATTTCCGTTTTGTCTGTTGAGATAGGTAAGGACAATATCAATAACAACACATACAGCGAGCCAAACAATAATGAATTCAAACCAACTGACTTTACTCATTCTACTCTAATTTTTAGCAAATGTATAATTTTATCCTATTCTATCAGCAAATCACAAATTCTTTTTTACAATTTGTTTGAGAGAAAGTTTGGGAAAGATTAATTTTGCACCGGAATCAATTGATTGTTTTCGATACACACTATTTGATGTTTTAGTCCAGTCTATGAAAGATAAACAAAGAAAGTTCTCTAATCTGTTCGGATTATTTTCGTCCAGACAAAACCAGTCGGATGACGACCCTTTCAATTTGAAAGAGCAGTCGGATTTTCCTCAGAACGAGACCTTTCACACGGATGAATACACTATTAATTTTCCAACAAAATATGTGCGTCAGGGCAAGGTACACCACGGTTGGATCAACCTTGAAGCCCCTTTCCGCGCGACGATGGTGGTGGGATCTCCCGGTTCAGGAAAATCATATACTGTCGTCAGCCATTATATCCGCCAGGCACTGGCAAAAGGCTACGCGATGTATCTCTACGACTATAAGATTCCTGATTTGTCGGAGATAGCCTACTCCAATTTTATGTGGAACAAACATCGTTGGAAGGATATATATAATGGTGTGGAGCCGAAATACGGAATGATTGATTTTAGCAATCCACGCGTCTCCCTTCGTTGTAATCCTCTCAAAGCCAATCTTTTGGAGACGAAGACGCATGCCGACGAGATTGCTCAAGTCATCTGTTATAATCTTGCCCGCACGTGGGCTGACAAACAAGGTGATTTCTTTGTGGAGTCGGCGATCAACTATCTTGGAGCATGTATATGGTTTCTGCGTCTTTACGAGAATGGCAAATACTGCACCTTCCCACATGTGATTGATTTCATCTCCCAACCGTTGGATCAGGTGATTCCGATCTTAGCAAGCTACTCCGACTTATCTGTCACCATAGCACCATATTTAAATGCGTGGGCGGCAGGAGCAGTCGACCAGATCCAGGGACAGATCGCGTCGGTACAGATTCCTTTGGGCCGACTCAACTCCATCTTCCTCTACTGGGCCATGAGCGGCGACGACATTGATCTCGACATCAATAATCCGTTGGAACCCAAACTGCTTTGTTTCGGCAATGATCCGCAGAATGCCAACACCTACAGCACTGCTCTTGGAGTATACACAGCACGCATATTAAAACTTGCAAACCAGAAAGGAAAGCATAAAAGCGCAATCGTGATCGACGAGCTTCCAACCATGTTCGTACACGGACTTGACAATCTCATCGCCACAGCCCGCTCCAACGAAGTCGCCATCCTCCTTGGTTTTCAGGATTTCTCCCAACTCAAGGCCGACTATAAGGAAGCCAACGCCAACAAGATCATCCAGACGGTGGGAAATTTCTTCGTCGGACAATGTTTTGACGAGACCGCGGAGAAGATCTCCAAACGTATTGGCAAAAACAAACAGAAAGCGTCCGGCTCAGCCTACCAAATGGATTATATGATCCCGCCTGAACGCTTCTCACAAGCCAAGCAAGGCTGGTTCGCAGGTTTGGTGTGCGACAACAACGGTTCAGACAATTCCAACAATAGCGATGGCGACCGTGTGTTTGCGGCAGATATTGATATCGACGTCGACATTTGCAAAGAAGAGGCAGCCCACTACCTTGAGCTCCCAGAGTTCTATGATTTCGACGATGATATTGTCGACGCAAATCTCCGCGTCTACGCAGATCAGATCGGATTCAACCATTCTCAATACACAGATACAAGAGCCCTCGTCGACGGAATGGTACGCCACTGGTTCGACCGCAACGATATAGCATCCTACGGTTTTGACCACAGACAATATAAATCCGTGACGACACTTATTAATAAAGTGAAGAAACCGTCGAAAGAGATGAAGAGAGTCTTCCCTCAGATTCTGGAGAAAGACAAGATGCTCGACCGTATTATAGAGATTCGCGACGCGAGGATGAGAGAATATCTGCAAGTCAACCGTGATAATATCAGGCAAGAGGTGGAAAATATCTGTACTGCCGAGCTCGACCGTATGCGTAGACTCGCCGATGAAGGAGTGCAACCATATAAAAGACTATGGGAAATCAGGAAGAAATTCGTGGGATAAAACTAATTTCACGGCAAGAATAGAAATATCTCAATAGTTTTTTCAAAAAATTCCACGAAATGTTTTGTAATTTATAATAATAGTTATACTTTTGCATTCGTAAAACATGACGGAATGAATTACACTACCAAGGTAGAAGGTAAGGAGGTCCGATCGTGGAACGAAATAGATTTTTTTGTACTGTTACTAATCCTATTTTCCCTTTATCTTTAAAGGAAAAAGACGCAAACGAGAGATATTGGTTATCTCTCTTTGCTTTTTTAAATAACATCGTATTTCTGAGACACTACGTCCTATACGAAAAAATCAGGCTAAATTTCCCATAAAACCATTTTTATTTCTACTTTTGCAAAGAATAGAACAATGAAATAATACAGAGCTTAGAGTTAAAAGCTTATAGCTTAAAGTTTGAAGCAATTTGAGGTTTTATTGTTTTGTTTAGTTGAGAATGACATGTGATTGCGATAGTCCAAAATCACACAAACACAAGATCAGGAATTAAAGAATGCTGAGCAAAGAGAAACTGGAGCAGCTTAGGTTATGGTTCTTGAAAGAGAGTCCGATGGAAGCTGTGCTGAATTTCAAAGATAAATGCTGGAGATTATTAGAGTCTCCAAAGACCTTCATAGAGATGATTTCCGACGACGAGACCATCAACGCTATGAGTGTCGACCTGTCGAAGATACTTACAGTGCAGAAGCAACTTGTGGAGATCAAGAGTTTCATAGATCAAAACTGTCAGGATTCAGGCTACTCCCCTTTTGAATATCTGTTCACCACCAAGACATCATTAAGTGAAGAGAGATTAGCGTTCATTAAAGAGCAATTCATTTTCTTTAGGAAGATCCACGAAATTGCGTCGCAGATCAAACAGAATAATTCAGAAGAGGATTTTGAGACGTTTGTGGAGCAGGTAATCCCATTATTGGAGAAGACGTGTGGGAACCGAGACAAACTCGACAGCTACCTTGCTGAGTATGCAGCGTTCATGGGCGACTGTCTGACAATAGAGCAAGCCAACGAACGATACAAAGAGATAGAGACAATCACCTACGTCATGGATCAGAAAGCCTACGACTCATTTATGAAGAATGGCAAAGTAATCCTCGACCAAGTGAGGGAATATAAAAAGAAAATAAGGGAACCCGACATATCGGGAAATGGTACTTAAGATATGAAGATAACGTACTAATGAAAGGATCGCATCCATATATAATATGGTGTGATCCTTTTTTGCTTAAGGTTTCAGACATTAATTTTACGAGATATTTTCCGAAAATTTTACGTTCACAATATCCAAAATCAAAAATTTTCAATGTTTTTTGAAAAAAAATGGCAAAACGCTTGCACATGTCAAAAACGCAATGTAATTTTGCTATCGCAAAACAGAAAAGAAGGGTTTTGCAAGAAAATACATCAAAAAGACGTTAAATTTAGTCCAAAGAATGGCAACAGAATTTAGTCATAACGAAGAGCAGAAAAATGCTCAGATCAACATACAAGAAGGGCAAACTTCAGAGAAGATGTCGGTAGCCGAGGCGATAGACAGACTTTCTGAGATTGTCAAGAAGAACGAAAGTTGTATGGCTCAGGCATTCGCTAACGCACCAATGTGGCAGCAGCGAGCACAGTTGACCATGACAACATTCAGTGGCGAAGGAGAACTAAAGAAAAACGCACATACAATAGTGAATGTACCGTCGACTTTCTCAAAAGAGCAGAAAGAGGCATTGAAAGAGTATGCCATCGAGATGGGAGGAACATACACTAATATGAAGGTTGTTGAGCACGGTCCGGATGGAAAAGAGAACATCACATTCCCAGCAAGAATCGAGTTTGGAAACGATGCCGCCTACACACCAGAAGTATGCGCCAAAATGCTGCTTGGCGAAGAGAAGGAGACGCTTGTAAAAGCCATTCTTGAAGCCAACGAGCACAATCAAAAGCAACTAATACAACAAGATAAAGAAAAGAAGATAAGTAACAGTGAAGGTCATAAGGCTGATGGTCAAAAACAAAAGCGGTCTTAAAGTATGAAATGAAATAAGAATGACTTTCTAAATGTTAATGTTTGGTCAACAATTAGGGGATGCCTTGTGGTATTCCCCTAAACGCGTATGGAGAAGTACAGTTTACCTATCTTGCCTAACTAAATAAAAATTACTAATTTTGCAGTGTATTTAGGATAATAGCATAACACAGTTGTCTAAATAATGGCAAAAAAAGAGAGTCAAGAGATAAATCAGAAAACAGATTCGATGCAGCCAGCTGAGGGATTGAAGAAAATCACCAAACTGGATGTTACGGAGGGTCGCCCGTTGGCACGAGTCTCCCTTGGCGAAGCTATATCCCGACTCACAGATATTGTTTCCAAAAATGAGGAGGACATGGAGAAGGCTTTCTCTGATGTCCCTGAATGGCAGGCACGCACACAGCTAAGCATGTCGACATTCAGAAAAGAGACGGAGATGGGTGCCAAAGGCAAACCTAAAAAGGAGATCCACACCATCGTGAAGATCCCGTCGTCTTTCACTCAGGAACAAAGAGACATATTGAAAAAGTACGCTCTTGAAATGGGCGGCACATATACGAATATAAAAGTGGTCGATACTCTTCCCGACGGTACTGTAGAGGAGTCTTACCCTGCTCAAATAGAATTCAGTAAGGATTCAGCCTACTCAGCAGAGATCTGTGCCAAGATGTTGCTGGGAGAGAATACAGAGGATATCCTAAAAGAATTGATGGAAAGAAAGGTTATCCAGGAAGAACGACAGAGAGCGATTGAGGAGAGGGAGAGGAAAGCTTAGAGCTTAGAGCTTAAAGTTTAAAGACTTGAGATTAGAGCTTAGAGATTTGAGATTAGAGATGAAAGTTAGGTGTACGCTCGCCCTACGTTTAGCTTTCCCACTTCTGTTTGGCCTGTACCGACAATTATGAATTATGCATTACGAATTATGCATTAATTATACACCTCAATCAACGTCTTCAATGACTTAACGTCGCCAAACTCAGGAATATGGAGTTTGAAATAGGTGATGATGGTTTCAAGCAAAAATTGGCGGTCTGACCTGTCGAGACGGTAGAGTCGCATATTGCGGTAGTTGATTCTCAGCAAAATAGGTAGAAAGGCAGTATGCTGATGGTTTAGGTAGAACGCATGAAGCGGCATACTGTATTCGTACTGGCTTGTGGAGAGGTCGAAATAGAAATTGTCACGATGCTTTTCTGTGTTGGGCTGGATTCCGAGCAGACGGCTCAATCCCACCAATGTGGCGATGTGGAAATTGGCTAAGTTGCGACGCGTGTGTTCGAGCGACGCTGCAGCCTGCCAACAGTAGTCGAAAATCTCCTGTGTCTCCTCTCCTTTATGTATGCTTCTGGCGAATATCTCAGCCAAAAACATTGCTATCGTCGACTTTTCCGGATTGATAAAGAGTTCAAGCATCGGATACGACGGAGTAGCCTCTTTTAGTGTCGGCAATTCTTTATTAGGGCGGTAATCCCACGTCACATCTACAGCGGAAAGCGGGAATATATACGACGCCTTATGTCCCGAACTTTTGCTCCAGGCTCCGTAGACAATAAAATCCACCCTTCCCTCAGCCTCGGTAAGCGTCCGCACCACAAGTTTATCACCTGCAGTACGCACCGCACCAAGAATTATCGCACGAGTGGTAATAATCATCGCGTCGCTACTGCAAATGATAATTACTGCAATTTAGACATGAATCTCTGCTTGTCCACCACGAATCTCTCATGGTAAGCAGTTCCGATCACGTCGCCAGCCTCATCAGTGGCAGTGATCTCAAAGCAGATCTTTCTACCGTCGATATTGACAATCTTAGCCTCAACAGTGACATCCTTTCCGATGGCAGTAGCCTTCACATGCTTCACATTGATCTCGATGCCTACAGTGTCGCTATTCTCATCAAGAGACGGTTTTACCATCTCAAGAGCAGTCTGCTCCATCTTGGCAACAAGGGCTGGTGTGCCGAACACGTTTAGTCCGCCACTTCCCAAATCCACTGCAGAATCCTTATCTGCAACAGTATATTTCTTTGTTGATATATCGTTGATATTCATATTTGTAAAAATAAAATTTGGAGACGTGGCGTACCACGTCTCTACGTTATGGTTTTCGTCTTCGTCAACGTTAACGTCAACGTTAATTATCCACTTCAGGAATCATTGGCCATGGGTTGTGGATGATACCAGCAGCGTCGAGCATCTTCTCATAGACCTCCTTACGTAGCTTGTCCACAGCAGCCTTTCTTGGCAACGACTTGTCGGCATACATAGGCTCAAGCACCTTCAACGTCATCAATGGCTCACCCTTGGCAAACAGTTTTCTCCAGCCTGTGCGCTCACGGTGGACATACACCATCGGAATGATTGGCATGTCATACTTGTAAGCCCAGTTGAAAGCTCCCTTTCGGAATGGTTTGAATGGCTTGTAGAAATCCCAACGCACTCCCTCAGGGAAGATATGGAACCACTCTTTTCTCTCGTGTAGAGTATCGAATGCCTCGTTGAACTTCTTGATTCCACCCATATTTTCAGGGATAGGAATACATCTGGCTCCACGAAGATTGAAATAGTCTTTTGTCTTGAAAGTTTCAGCCCATGCAGGTACCCAAAGTCGACGGTAGCCTGTTGCCTTTCTCACACCTGGCACATCCCAACGGTACTGGTGGTTGGCAACTGTGATCGCTCCATTGCTGAAATCTTTACCCTCCAACACCTCCTTATTTTCGATTTTCAAGTCGTAGATCATCCAGTTAAGGAAATTGCAAAGGTAAGTCTTCATATCACATAGGAAGACATTGCGTTTGTAGTCTGGAGTCTCATCAAGATATGGATAAGTCTCATCAAACTTCAAATCCTTCACCACCTCCACTTTCACCATGCGGCGAAACGGATCGTCATCTGGAAAGTTGACAGCCAAATCAGGCACGTACACACCTTCCTTTACTTTCAACTCTTTATATTTCTCTCCGTTCAAGCAAGAAATCTTCTCCATTACCGTCGATATTATTTTTTAATATAGTCAATATTGAATTTTTCAAAATGAATTCCTACAAGTGGCGAGAACAACGCCACATCAGGGAACTTGGCAGGACGTACTCCAATTGCCTCTATCTTGGCGAATTTAGTGTCACCACTTCCATTGTAATCCCATGTCACAACTTTTCCGTCTTCAACAGATACAAGCGGGAACTTCACCACGTCGGATGTCATCGGGATATTGAATCCCCACGGCTGAACTGCTATTCTGAAAATAGGTTTGCCATCACGTGTGACGATGATTGTCTCTGTACCGTCGTCGCTCTTCTCTACAGTGAAATCTGCAAGTTCCTTCTTGCAGAACACCTGCTGTTCCATTGCCTTAGCCGACGAACAATATGCTTTAGTAATGACGTATGATTCTTTTCCATCAACAGCAAACTTGCCAGGGATAAACAACAACTCCTGGTATGGGCCTGCCGACGAATTTGTATAATTTGCATAGATTACTGCACCGAAACCACCCTCAAAAGACTTCTTCTGGTCCTTTGTTAGAAAACAATCTTTGTTTATAAATTCCTCGTCGAAATAGTAGGCGAAAATATACCCACTACCCTCTTTTACATGTTTGTCTGCTTCCATAGCCTTCTTCATTTGTATTCAAGTTTCAAAAATACAATTTTTTCGTTTTTAGTACAAAATATGTTGCCTAATATTACAATCACACCATTACTTCCAATACTCTCGCTCCCGCATTTTCATTGAAAAACCATTCCCATGTCGACGACGGAATCTCTCCGTCTTTGGTTATCTTATAATCAACCTTGTAGGATTTGCAGATTCCCTCAGCATTAAAATCATGACTTTCAGCCACATAGTTTTTCACTGTCTCCGTCTGCTTCATGGCAAGACGTGTGAAGATGCTGCCGATGCCATCGTTGACAAGCAAGATTCGCAGATTGGTATTGCCAACGCTCCAAAGACTGCTGACATCGTAGAAAAAACTCAAATCCCCAATCACCAAGTAGACGGGAGCATCCCCCACTCCACTCGCATATCCTATGGCTGCCGACATACTTCCCTCGATTCCGTTCACTCCACGGTTGCAGAAGAATCTTGGATGCTTGGCTTGAGTGCCAGGCATACACCAGTAGGCATAATCGATGGCTCGCACAGTTGTAGAGTTGGCAAGGAAAATATGTGACGACGGAGCTATATTTTTTAGGAATTCGCTATATGCCGACGGATATTTTGAGGCATCAAATGCAGGAATGGCAAATTCCACGTTCTTGCGCGCAGACCAATCACATTTTTCCACGACGTTTGTTTCCACCAACAGATGCGTCATACACTTGAATGTGTCGGCAAACTCCATCGCTTTCGACACACGAACCACCGTCGTAGGCTTGATCTTTGTGATGGCTGCTTTGGCAATTTTGCTGACAATATGTCCGCCGATATATATCACTAAATCAGGTTTATAAGCCTCAATCTTGTCATCAGAAATACGATTATATCCACCAATATTTTCGTCTTCGTTTTCGTCTTCGTTAACGTTAACGTCAACGTCAACGTTAGACAATACCTCCGTATAGAATGGAGCACCTAAGCGGATAAAAGCATCAATATATGATGGATTGATTCCGTCGTTCTGTCCTACCATTATTAATGGACGCTGAGACTGATTCCACAACTGCTTCATCGAGTCGCCGAAAAGAGCACCGTCTTCAATGAACGATATTTTTCTAAATTCAGGAAGAGCATCGACGGTACAGTCGAAAAACGGCTCTTTAATCTGCATGTTGATCTGCACCGGACCATTCTGCCCTGCGTAGGCAATATTCAAAGCGGCGTTGATCTCACGGTTGGCATACCACATTCCGTCTGCGCTCTCGTCGTCCTCCACGTCGACACTATACTTGACAGCCGATGCCAACGCAGGCACCTGCCACATCGTCTGGCCCATAAGCTGACCTATCATCTCCTTCGGACGGTCGGCAGTGACCACCGCCATGCCAATACCCTGATACTGAGCCTCAACCAACGCAGGAAGAAGATTAGCCACCGCGCTTCCACTCGTGACACAAACAGCCACTCGTTTGCCAGTCTGAACAAGGCCTAAAGCCATAAAGCCCGCACTACGCTCGTCAAGAGCCCTGTGAACTTTGAAATCCCCACAACACATCGACTCCACGATAGGCATGTTGCGACTGCCGGGGCAAACCACCACGTCGGAAAATGAATGTGCTCTAAGCAGATAGATAAGCTGCTGAATATGTTTTTTTAACGAGTATGCCATTTCTTTATTGTCATTTTGTTGTTGACTACGAGAATACAAAATTAGCACAAATCATAAAAAAATTAAAATTTCTCCAAACATCAGGAAATGAGAATTAGAATAAGAAGAAAAATGCCTACTTTTGATAAAAATTAGATGATGATATGACTATTTGAACGGTCGATAACTAAAAATAAAACATTATGATGACTCCAAAAAGAATGATTTTCCGTGCTATTGTGAGGACATTAGAAGCCATTACTATGTGCTGCCCTCCTAAGAAAACACTTAATCTGAAGGCAGGTATGGACAAGCCTAACAGAGTGGATGTCATCACTATCGCTTTCAACAACAGCGAGCTTATCCAGATCCAATATAAGTTTCTACAGAAGAATCTGAAGGACAACTACCACCAAATCATCATAGACAACTCCACAAACATGACCGTACGCGACGAGATCTATGAGTTTTGCAAGGAGAAAGGTCTTACTTACGTCGGTCTGCCAAAGAATCAGCTCAACCGTATAGGAGGATCATACTCGCACGCCATGGCTCTCAACTACACTTACCGCAGAGTCATACGTGAGAGACAACCATACGCGTTTGGCCAGATCGACCATGATCTCTTCCCTATCGTACCGATTTCGATAGTAGAGAAACTGAGCAACCAGCCTATCTACGGACCATTGAGACACCGTGAGAAATGGTGGTATCTGTCAGCCATCATGTCGTTCTTCAGATACGACCATGTCAAAGACAAGAAGGTGGATTTCATGCCCGTCACTCCTGATAAAATCTATCTTGACTCAGGAGGCGGCAACTGGTACGACATCTACTCACGCCTGGATATGAATCAGATCAAATTCCCTACAGAATGTATCGAACCACTACGTATGGGAGGCGACCGACACGGAGATTCATTGGAGTATTTCGATGATAAACAATGGCTTCACACAATCAACGGAAGCTGTTGGAAGAAGATTGACAAAGAAAACGAGAAAAACCAGCTTGTCAGGGATTTTCTTGACTCTCTGTTGCAAGCATAAAATAATACCTAAATAGATTTATATTATGAGCGAGACAATTTACAAGCAGATCAAAGAGATTGCAGAAGAGGCGAATGGCGCTAAAATCATACGCGCAGACCTTGCAATCGAACTAAAGATAACAGATTCTATAGATGTCAGCCGTCTTGCATGGGAGGCTTACAATCATTATGGCAAAGACCAACAGATCAAGTCGACTTTCGTCAACAATGACAGCCAGACTTCCATCGTGGATGATTATGAATTGCGTCAGCTTATCGCAGCCGACAATAAAGATGGCTATTTCGACGCGTTGTCCACTGATCTCAAGAACGGAGAGAATGCATTGACTGTGCTCGACAATATGCTGAAGACGAAGGTGTCGGAAGCTGTGGCATCAGAAATGAGCAGTCTGTTGAGCGTCATCATGGGCACAAAAGGTATCGAGAATGTCAAGAATGAGGCGACTCAGGCAGTGGAATTGTATGGCAAACTTATCAACGTCTACGATGAGGCTAAAGACGGTGTGAAAGAGGTGGCCCACGATTTCGTCGACCTACGCACAGAGATCCTCCGCGTCTACGAGAAGTATGCCCAGATGCTTGTGGATTTCTACGGCGACTCCATCAAACGCGTCGCTCCATCACTTTTCGATTTTGATTCCATCGAATATCTCGACACGGCAAAGATGTTTGAGAAGGTTCAGCTGCAATACAATATGCTTTCAGAAAACTGCACAGTTATGATGTCGGAGATCAGCGACGGATTCTCCAAATCAGTGCAGATAGCCTCACAAAGCAGCCAGGCTTTAGGCAAGAACGGAGCAATCGCTGTGGCGGCTGTTGAGGCTGTGAAACATTATCTCGACGCTTCCGAAAAAACCGTAAGAATTAAATCCGACCTTGAGGCTTTCAAGATGAATATCAAGAAAGACGTTACGAATATCAAGTCGGATTACACCCGTTTGGCGACGGTATACAAGACCATCAACGACCTTTATATCCCTAAAGCAGACGCATATTTCAAGTTTAGCGGCAAACTTCTTGACGCTGAGTTCAACCAGATGGTTTCCACACTTTACGCCAAAGCTGGAGTGGCTGAACTTGTGAAAGAGCGCGACAAGGTGATGGATGAGATACGTGAACTTTCCGACCAGATCAACGACCACAACAACAATATCGTCTTCTGGAATGAAGACTTGGAGCGCTGCCAAGGTATATTGGCAAATAAAAAAGACGACTACGAGAATGCCAAAAGCCTACGTCCAGAGAAACCAAATGTGGTGGTCAACGCATTGACTTTCGGTTCGGCAGACAAGAAGTATAGCCAGAAGATGTTCAAGTGGAAAGGCATCTATGGCAACTTGGTAAAGGAGTATGAGGATGCCATCGTCGACGAGACAGTGGCTGAACAAGAAACTAATTATCAAGAAGAAGCTAAGCGTAATGCAGAAAACAGACTTGCCCAGCTAAAGGCAAAGCAGAAAGAGCTTACAGACAAAATCTTGAAAACCATTTCCGTCGACGCGGAGATGAAGAAAACACTTGCCACTCATCTTGAGGACATCATCAGAATGCTCCACGTCGGCAAAGATATTCTTGAGAGCGGACTCGACCAGAAGAGCATCAAGGCAATCAATCTCGACACATACCATTCCAACGAGCTTCCTGAGGATATCAAGGATGCCGTTGCAAAATTCAAGGATCTTGTGAAGGAGGTGGCTCCAAACTTGAAGGAGGAGATTAAGAAAGATTTGGCAAAAGACTTCAGCGAGGAAGAGCTTGCCGAGATGAAAAGAGTATATAACGAAAGTGTCAAACTTACAGATGCTCTTGTGTCGCTTGAGGCATTGAAAGAGCAAAATCAAGTGTCGTCAGAGATCTACGATCAGGAGTTGGAGAAGATCCAGACACAGTTCAACTCTCAGATGGCAGATATCGACGCCAAGGCAGACGTGCTTGGCAACGTGTTGAAGGATATCAACACAGCTCCAGACGCAGAGACAAGAAAGAAAGCTCTACTCAAACTTACAGAAAGAGGCAAGTTCTTCAAGAATGAGGAAGACTTCAACAGATTCATCAACGGAGAATTCAGAATCAAGATTTGATTATATGGCAGAATATACAAGCCGACGTCGCCAGCAGATGGGAGCTGACGTGTTTGACAAAGAGATGCAGGAAGCCGAAAGAGCAGCCGCTAAAGGAGCCGAGATCGAACGCAAAAAGCAAGAGAAACGTGAGAAGCTTGAGCAAGATCCCGTCTACGCCGCATGTGCCAAGATCAGCAAGGTGATGGACAAATACCACCTGGACCCTATCCTCGGATTCATTGCTCCAGAAGTGGGAGACTTTTTAGGAGGTTTCTTAGCACTACCGTTTGTGTATGTCTCCTTGACAAAGATCAAATCCATTCCGTTGACACTCGCCATAATATTCAACACACTGATAGATATGTTGGTGGGAGCGATACCTTTGCTTGGAGACTTGTTCGACTTTTTCCACCGAAGCCACAAGAAAAATTACAAATTGTTGACAGGATTTATTGAAGACGACAAAGAGATCAAGAAAGATGTGAATAAGAAAGCCATCTTCTGTGGTATAGGAATCGCAGTGTTGATATTCTTGATTTATTGGGTACTAAAATTGGCAGGAATGGTGGTCAGCTATATCTGGGAGCAATTCACAGGATTATTTTAATCACCTTCTTCACGACACTCTTAATCGCTGCCTGTTCGTCCTTCAAATCCAGCATCGACACGACAGCCTGCAACTCTTTCAATAGTTCAGGCTCACGTTTGCAAAGCTGGTAGGCAATCTTGATGCAGAGAGCCCTCATTGCCACAGCCATACGCATATTGCAGATATTCTCAAGGGAAAAGTTGAGAAGGTCGACGTCGATATCCTTCGTTTCAGGAAGAAGCATAAGGGA
>DCIP01000073.1:0-1607 GCA_002317115.1 Candidatus Scybalocola fimicaballi | reverse complement strand
TTCGTCTTCGTTTTCGTTATAATCTCCACCACTCTATGCTGATAAGGCACCAACTGTTTCCTATCCTTCTTGCACAACGCCTCCAGCACCCACACAGCATGCCAGGCCAAACGTGGATCATCACTGCAGGTAAGCTCCCAAAGCTGAGCTATATCCGTATTGCCGGCGAGAATGTCGTCAACAATCGCGTCGACAGCATTTTTATGCAAACAACTCTCTGATAATGTAGAAATGATATCCATTAAAAAGACATGTCTTGATTTTGAAGTAAATATAGCAAGTATAAAATAATTCACTTGCTTATTTATCATTTTTTTGCTTATTTTGGAACTCGTTAAACTCAAAATGAAGAACGATATGAAGATGAGATATTTCTTTTTCAGCACATTGGTTTGCGCGGCACTTACAGCCTGCTCAGGAAACGGAGATGCTAAATCAAATTTGCCAAGCAGCGCAGAAAGTTTTTTGAACAAACATTTTGCAGACTCACAGATAAGCAGTGTGGAGACAGATGACGACAACGATGTTGAAGTGACTCTTGAGAACGGCATCCGTGTAAAATTCGACCGTCGTGGCACATGGGAGGAGATCAACACTAAGAAAAATGGATTGTCGGAGTCGTTGAAAAAACTTCTTCCTAACCAGACTCTTAACTATATCGCGAAAAATTATCCAGAACGCAGCATCAGAAAAGTGGAGAGAAAGAAATATGGTTATGAGGTGACACTCAACAAACCTGACGCTATCTCATTGAAGTTCACAAAGGGCGGTGCCTTTATTCCTGAAGACGAAGAGATTCAGTAAATACATGGAATTCATCATAATCCTGCAAGCTGTAATCATCATTTTTCTCACTAAAACGCTTTTGTCAAAGAATAATAAGGTGAAAGAAATCACCTCTTTATTGAATGATTATGGCGACGGTAAAGAACGCATCACTTACAGTTGGAAACTCGACTCTGCACGCAAGACTAAACTCAAAGGTCATCTTGCGTTGAATTTCAATCCCAAGGAGATAGAGGAGCAGCGTCTTAACAATCCGTTTGCGGCTATCAATACCGCTGCCGGCTACCAGGGAATAGAGGTCAATTTGCGAAAGATGTACTTCTACATGATCAGCCATCCCCGCACATTGTTGCACTCCTCTGAGATTGTGAAGTATATCAACCGTGAATGCAGCAAAAACCGTGTCGACGAGCTTGATAAACTGCAGTTCGTTCTCGACTTTGTGCAGGAGCCAAACGTGAAATACAACTACGACCACGACTGCGCTGAGATCCAGTATCCAAAAGAGTATATCCGTTTCCCCGACGAGACTCTCTACGACAGACACGGCGACTGCGACTGCAAATCGTTCCTTGCCGCTACCCTCTTCCATTTGATGGGCTACAACGTGTTGTTTCTAATCTCCTACAGATTGGCTCACGCAGCTATCTGTGTGGAATACGATGAACGTTGGAAAGCTTTGCTACAGAATAACATGAGCAGCGTCGTGACCGAATATGAAGGCCGCAAATACGTCTATTGCGAAACCACATCCGACAATTTCAGAATCGGGGGCATCTCACCTGAATTCAAAGTAAATGATTTTGAGATTAAGATTGAGC
>DCIP01000064.1 GCA_002317115.1 Candidatus Scybalocola fimicaballi | reverse complement strand
GTCTGCAAAATTAATAAAAATGTAATTAAAAATTTCATTATTGTAGGGATTTACAATATATAGTAGTAATTTCGCAACAAAAATGATCTTGACGATATCAAGTGCGTTGACTGGCTCTTCATAATAAGAAGAGAAGGCAATGAGATGTCGCAACTCATTTTTTGTAAAGGAAAAAACCGTCACACATCACTGTGCAACGGCATAATTGTTTAATTCAAATTATATCTTTTTCAAAACTCATTCTCCACATCCGTAAATTTTGTGAACTCCGACTGGAACCTCATCTTCAAAGTCCTCGTCGCACCACTTCTGTTCTTTGCAATGATGACGTCTGCCCTACCCTTTGTCGGATCTCCATTCTCATCGAATTCCATACCATAATATTCTGGTCTATGAAGTAGCAATACCATGTCGGCATCTTGTTCTATGGATCCAGATTCTCGCAAGTCTGAAAGCAAAGGTTTTTTGTTCTCTCCACTTCTATTCTCAACAGCTCTGTTAAGCTGTGACAATGCGATTACAGGAATATCAAGTTCCTTGGCAAGCTGTTTGAGCGATCTACTTATTGAACTAACCTCCTGCTCACGGTTATTATACTTGCTATTCCCTTTCATCAACTGTAAATAGTCAATGAAAAGACACTCGATATTGCATTCACGTTTCATTTGTCGGGCTTTCGTAGCTATCTCATAGATAGTAAGGTCAGAAGCGTCGTCGATATAAATAGGATCTTTAGCCAATATATCGGATTGTCTTTGAAGTATGATTTTATCTAAATGGCTAATCTCTCCCTGCTGACCATTTATTTTGCTGACGGAAATTTCCGAAGCCATAGACAAAAGTCTCTCTCCAAGATCATTCTTGCTCATTTCCAACGAGAAAATAAGCACAGGATGTCCTTTGTCCGCCATATTTTTTGCCATAGACAAAAGAAAGGCGGTCTTTCCCATCGCTGGACGAGCAGCTACAACGATAAAATGGCTTTTTCTCCACCCTCCCGTCACATTGTCAAGTGACGCAAGTCCACATTCAAGCCCGGCAATTCCTCCATTCATAGAAGCGTCATGGATTCTCATCATCACGTCTTCCATGATATTATCCATTCTTGAAACGGTCTGCCTATTATCCTCCACGGAAATGGAATAGAGATCAGACTCCGCTTTTTGCAGTATATCGGAAAGATCGACGCTCTTGTCATATCCCATCGTCTGAAACTCATAGCCAATCCTTATCATCTCACGTCTCTTGTAAAGAGAACGTAGAATCATGGAATGTTCAAACACATTTGCAGGGCTCACACACTGTTCCGTCAAGAAAATAAGGTATTGGATAACATCTTTCCCTTCTTTTTCTTTTATTTCGTTTTTCTTTAATCCTTCTGCGACGGTGAACAGATCAATATTCTGACCTGCTGCATCGAGATCTCGACATACTCGGTATA
Organism: Candidatus Scybalocola fimicaballi; assembly: GCA_002317115.1. Lineage (GTDB taxonomy): Bacteria > Bacteroidota > Bacteroidia > Bacteroidales > Paludibacteraceae > UBA1723. The sequence continues at coordinate 7,438 of DCIP01000064.1, read as the reverse complement.
TCGCCTCGTTAAAGCGATCATAGAACATATTTTCCGTCAAGACTTGCCCGATCTCTCCCATACATCTTGGATTGACCAATATGGAGCCAAGAATATCCCTTTCCAACGGGAGATCATTAGGAATCTGATTATAGTCTACGTATTCGTTCGTATTCTTCTTTGCCATAATTTACTGTTACTTTACGATTCTATATTTTCCATCTTCCTCTAGAACTGCCCCCAAAGCCTTAATGCACTCTTCAAAACTTATTCCTGCAAGCTGAGCTCTGTTTTTTATGAAGGAAGCATCCACTAATGAAGGATCGTCTCTCTTTTCATCGATAGGCCCCTGTGTCGACTTTTTCCTTTCCTCCGAAATTTTTTGCTCAACTACTTTTTGCTCAGACTGAGTATAAATATTGTCGAGTGAACCTGATAAATAAGCAACAAAAGTTCCCTTCAACGCCCCATTTGCTTTCAATTCACTTGCCTTATTATAAATATCAAGCAATAGCGACGCAAGTTTCTCCTCCCCTACCAATTTTTGGCATTTAATCAGTTTGTACTCAAGATCCTTTCTGATGCTTTTTGTGAAAAGATTTTTCACCGAAGCTTCAATTGCATCACTGAGTTCTTTCTCCTTAGGAGCGATCGGCAACATAGGATTACTTTTATCTACAACCCAGAAAACAAGAGCATCAAGTTTCTTTCCAGCTTTAAGCACCTTGTATTCAAAGTAGAACGGACACTGTTCCATCTCCTTCATCTCTTTCTGGGCAACATTTATTACACGCTGAACAAAATGGCTCGATGTATAAGTTTTCTCAAGACAAAACATTTCCATAAGATGAACAAGTTTGTAAGTCACCTCTCTCTTGTTTCCTACAAGCAGCTCATACATTCGCATAGTGAAAACACTCTCGAAATTGTAAGCAAGAGTAGGATCAATCATCTTGTAGACCTGCATATTCAAGAAAGCCTCCCAAAAACTATGAGTAAGCTCCACCTGTGCAAGACCTTTGACCTTGTTGGCTGAAATTCTACCGAACAAGAAAATCTGATTAAAATCCCAAGAATCTGTAGCTGGCAAACCAAAACTCTTTTCTCCCAAACTTGTCAAGCTATCACAGATGTAGGTATAGTTGTTGGAATTTTTGAGCAGATCTTTTATTGGAAATGTTATCATCGGATATTCTTTGCCCGCAAACTCCTTCATCTCAAACTCACATCTTTTTCCAAGGGTATCTTTGTTAAGATACTTTTGTGCAATTTCAACAATCTTCAGGAAGATATTCTTTTCGGTTTTGTTAAAATTATATTTTACCTTAGTCAACTGCCATGACTGAAACACAACCGGAGATACAACCTCCGCTTGCATAACCTTCTCCGACTCATTGACTATGATGATGTCATCTTCGTTCTTGTCTTTCATAGTTTACAATATCACTTATACGGCGGCAAAGATATCAAAAAGTACCAATAATGTACCAGATAATGCCAAAAAATTTACCATACATGTACCCGTTTTTGCAGAAAAGTACCACAAATGTACCATTATGTACTATATTTAACTGAAATTCAATTACTTTATATATCTTGAATTCTTTTATAGAAGTTATGAAATCTACAGAACACTACTAAATCTTTAGATTTAGTAAATATAATAAAATCCAACTAATTGATTTTCAATACTTTTATTTCTCTCATACATTGGGTATTGAATAACAAAAAGTACATCTATGGTAAAACAGACAAGAAAAAATCTTAAATATCCGATTAAAAGGGACCTAAAAGGTACATCTATGGTATTTTAAATACAAAAAACTAAGACATGTCTCCAAATCTACGACAAAAAGTACCATAGAAAGTACCAGATAATTATATTCTACTGATTGACAATTATTTAAAACAACCGACGTCAAATTTTGTCAGGACCACTTTACCACGGACAGTACCAAATATATTTTTAAATTATTGATATTCAACCAATACCATTCTATTCAAAAAAATCTAAAAACAACCGAAGTGGGCTTTTTATGGTATCAACTGAAGGAAATGAATCAATTTTACTCTTAAAAGTACCATGGAAAGTACCTGAAATAAATAATTCTACCATAGATGTACCTGAAAAAGTAGAAATTTACCATAGATGTACCAATAAAGACTAAAAAAGTACCACAAATGTACTTCTTACCGAAAAAAAAGTACCACAAATGTACCAGATAATGAAAATTTTTGGTTTATATGATACTAATATTCAATTATTTATCACCTTTGATTTTTATACCGATATTTTGTTTAAATCTTTATATCTGTTTAAAAATAAACAAAACAAATCATATAGTTCAATGTTATTTTGTTTTTTCCTTTGGAGAAAAAAATTAGAAGATGATATATTGTATTAATTTTTCTGCTGGCCGAATCAAATTTTTACAATTTGAATTGCATGTTTGGAAGGTATCTGTCTACCATAGATTGTGGCACATCGCATTCTTTAGCAATCTGTGGCCACGTCGCACAGATATCACAAACTTCATCCATTATTTGAGAAGCATTACGGATATTATTACGAGAAGCTAGTTCCAGCAGATCTTTTCGTGTAATGCCGTCGTATTTTCCATTCACAGACATTTGATGTGCTGAAGTCCATGAACCATCGGGTTTATAAGAATAGCACATGTCATACGCAGGAGACAGTTTCCATTTGCCATGTTTGTCCATTAGGAAAGATATGTTTTTAGTGTGGTCGTCCTGGTTTCTTATGACAACATTGAACACGATTCTACGGAACATTTCTTGAGCTTCTGCATACGATAGTCGCAATCCTCGCATAACGTTAAAGGCTTGTTCGTAGGAATATCCTCTCAATAATCTGTAGTCCATATGGGCAATACCACAGAGTGTTTGCATGTGGATTTTTTCTCCGTTAATTCGATCAAATCGCTTTGTTAGGAAATGAGCACTTCCATTTTCTTCAATCAACGAGCATTCCGTCATCTCTATACCACATTTTTTCACCAGTTGTGAAAACGAGTATTCAAGACGTCCATAATTACCAGTTTCTTTTAATCCTGCTGTTGCAGATACTCCGTCAAGTTTTATTAGATAATAGTCAAAACCGTCAGGTGCGTCAATCTGTCCAGAGCGAACCTCCCCCGTTTCTTTGTTATAAGCGATAATAGCCTTAGCTCTCTGTCCTCCGGCAGATGTTCCTAAGCGTAAAATGTCAGCGATAGCATTTTTCTTGTCATCGCTAAGATTGGTCTGAAAACTCTCTTTTTCAGTAAGCGCTTCACGAGCGACGTCGACTAAAGATTCAATTTCTATGTTATGAGTTTCTTTGAATGTTGGCTCTATAGCCGGCTCAAATTCAAGAGCACCCATACATCTTTTCCCCATAAAGCAAAGGGTTTCAATAGTATTACTAGATGTCCTTCCTGTCAGAGAAAGCCATTTGTCGAACAATGCACGACCATATGTGTCTGGCAATGAGTCAGCCAACATTCCTGGCAGACCTTTGAATGTTTCACTATTAAGATCACCAAAACTATAAACTCGTCCTTCTCTTGTTGGCATAAGAATTGGTGACGGTTGGATCCCACTTTTCACGAAATCAGGATCATACTCAAACTTTGCTATACCATATTGCTCGTTCCAGCTCACGGATCCTACTGTGAGTCCGAACATTTTTACTTGTGCTACATCTACCATTCCAATTCCTCTTGTTTTGTTGTTAATTTACTTTTTGATGCACGCCTACGAGTCTTCTTCTGCGTCGACTGCATCATCTTAAAATATTCGTTTGGACTGATTTCCTCCTCCTCCACAAGAGGAAGGAGAATGTCTATTTTTCCTAATGTTCTTAGAATGCGTATGAAAGATTCAAAAGATTTTATCTCACCCTCTTCCATACGTACAATTGAAGACATAGATACACCAGAGCTTATCGATAGATCCTGACGCGAAATATTTTGTTTCAGTCTAAGTTCTTTAAGCCTTGCTGATATTTTGTTCGTAATATCTGTATCTGAGAGCATGTAAATATTATACATAATGTCAAAATTGATATTTTACACGGCAAAAATAGTAAATATTTGTCAAATTTGACATTTTATATTGAATATTATGTAAAGATAAGAAGGAGATGAGAAAATTTTTACACCATAATTTTGATTTCTCATCGTGCTTACCGAGACTTTCGTCGCTTAGACAAGGGAATCCACCTCGGATGAAGAAAAGTGTCTTATTCCGCCTAAAAACGACCCAATTCGAGGTCTAAACCTCCGTTCCTCCAAATCCATTTGGAATAAGTATATTCTTTGAATTCTTTCATTCTCTTCATCAGACAATGCTGATCCTCACGGATTCCGTTTTGTCCAGAACAATCTTACGCCAAAAAAATGTGGTGAAAAATTCCAGAGAAAACTGCAATTTTCCAAAGCCAAACCAATAGGTTTTACAGTTTCAAATTTTTGCTCTTTTTATCAGAAAAAAAGAGTTTGATAAATCCAAAAATTTTCACTACCTTGCTCACGCAAAAGATGCTTGAGCAAGATGTGTGTTTTGGTGCACAAAATCACTTTCAGAACACTATCCAAAAATCCAAAATTAGACTTCTAAATTCTTGGATTTTGGGGTTTGAAATGCTCCCAAGTCGCATTTTTTTTGACGCCGCCTTAAGGCGATTTATTACAATTTTTCATTTGATAAAAAGAGTTTTATGCAAGGTTCACAAAAGAACAATCGTATTAATGTAAGGTTGTCAGAAGAACAGTATAAGGATTTTTTAGCTTGTTTTGAAAAGTCAAATTTCAGAACAAAGTCTGAGTATATTTGTCATCTGTTTCACAATACTAAGATTGTGCAATTGCCGGTTTTTGGTGCGGATGATATTCTTAATGAATTGATCTCATTCAAAAAACAGATTGAAGGAATTGCCGTAAATGTTAACCAGATGGCGAGACATCTAAATGAAAGTCAAAAAGACTCAGTTCTTGGATACAACGTAACAAAAATGTTGGAATATATGCCTAAAATAATAGACTTACAAAAAGAGTTGGATGCTAAAACTAAAGCTATTCAAAAGTCATATATCAAGTATCTTAACAAAGTCTATCAAGAGGAGGATTAAGATATGATCATCAAAATTATCAAAGGATCCGATTTAAAGGCAACCATTCGTTACAACACGCAAAAGGTGAAAAACGAATGTGCCTCTGTGCTTTCTGCCCATAATCTTCCTATTGATGATTTGAATAATCTTTCTCTATTAGAGAGAATGATGAAAAATATCGCAACTCCGTTGAAAGGATTCAAGACAAAAGTCGAGAAATACGTGTTCCACGGAGTGATCTCCCCCGAAGAAAAAGACCTGTCCGACGCAACTTTGAAGCAGTTGTCCGACGACTACATGAAGGAAATGGGCTATGAAAACCAGCCTTATTTCGTTGTCAAGCACCAGGACACCAACCACACACATGTCCATATCGTTTCAATCGACATCGACAAGAAGGGTAAAAAGTGCATTGACGACAGTTTCCAATACAGAAAAACAAGCGAAATCCGCAAGAATCTTGAACAGAGATACAGCCTTTCTTCACCCGAAAAGAGCAAAGATTTCAAGGAACAGGCAAAGAAGCGAGTCTCAAATGCGATCAACTTCGTAGACAAAACATCATTCCTTCAGAATGAAGTTCCCAATGCCGACTACAAAAACAACATCCAGAGAGTCCTTCGCAAGGTCAGAAACGAGTATGAGTTCAGAAACTTTGACGAGCTTAACCGAATCCTTGCGTCATTCGGAATCAAATCCGAAGTGAACGATATATACCAGGGAGTGTCTTTCTACTCGGTTGACGAGAACGGAAAACGTAACGGAAAGGCTATCGCAGGTAGCAAGTTCTTGTATTCATACAACACATGGCAGGAGCAGTTTGAGCGTAACGAGGTTCTGTTTGAACGCAGAAAGAATCAGATCAACGTATCAAAGAAGCATGTGCGTTGGGCTACAGACCAGATTTTGAAGAAATATGCCGGCAAAATCACTTATGGCGATTACATCGCACAGGTCAAAACACATGGCATCGACGCACAGCCTTTGGTCAACGATTACGGTTTGCTTATCGGATTCAACTTTGTTGACCATGCGAGAGGCTATCAGTATAAGGCAAGCGAAGTTGACAGAGAGCTTTCCAAAGAGCTCAAAAGCAGACTTATTCCTGGTGGGGTAGGCGAGTCTCCAGAGATTCGTGAAACCAATCGTCTTCAAAAGGCACTCGAAGAAATGTTGCAACGTCGTGTCAAAGAACACTTTGATTTTGAATCTAACGCTATTCGCTTCTTGCGATATGAGACTGACCTTTACATTTCTTATTGCCAAGAGTTCTACCACGCAAACGAGTACAACACACGTTTTGCAATAGAGAAATTCCTTGAAGACAAGACCAAACAGTTGGATGCCATCTACGAGAAGGAGGAAATGCAGTTCAATGAGGATGTCGCACAGTTCAAGAAAATCGCTTCTGTCGTTGATCCGAACAAACTTGATGATCTGCTTCGTGCATCCAAATTCAACTTTGAGGAAGGTAGACTCTACGATTCTCGCAGACCAGACTTCCATGTTGAGGACACTGGCATTCCGTTCCCTGAGTTCTCTAACTTCCGTCGACATGACGACGACAAGAAACTGACTCAGCGTGAGATCGACTTCTACACACTTGTCGCAGACAAGGGAATCGAAAATATCAAGTTTGACTTCTTCAATTTGAACGACAAGCTGTTCAGATTCCTTTCCGACGAGGACAAGACAAAGGTTCACGCAAAGATGATGCAGGACAAGATCACCAGCTTGATGGATTCTTATCCAGACAGCGAGGCTATAAACAGAATTGTCATGAGCGGAATGCTGTTTGACTTTAAGGGCGATGACATTGTGATTTCTTCTCCTAATTCTTCCGCTAAACTTGTCGTAACAGACAAGAAGATGCGTGAGAGTCTGTTGAGTCGCAAAGACTATCTTCTTGCAATGAACGACATCTACAGGACAAAGAATGGATATGCGACATTGCTTTACCAGGCTATGCAGAAGTTCTATCGTGTAATGGAATCTGATTTCAAGCAGAAAGAGCGATACATATATATATGTGACTGGATGGCTCAGCACAATCCAACTCTGGCTACCGACATCAGACGTATGGTTGAGCAGGAGCAGTACGCCAACATATTGAAGCATCTTACAAAATATGCGGAGACAGACCTTTCATTCCTTAACTATACAAAGTATTGCGAAGACAAGGCAGTCGGCTTCTATTACAACAACCGTCCGAAGCCACAAGTAAAAAACGACTCGCAAACTCAGACAAGCGTAGGTCATAAGTCAAAAGAAACTACTTCCTCAACTACAAAGGACAACTCAAAAAAGAAGAAAGGATTTGGAATATAAATTGTGGAATGAATTTTC
>DCIP01000223.1 GCA_002317115.1 Candidatus Scybalocola fimicaballi | reverse complement strand
CTCTATTCAGTTGAGCTAACGGGCCATACCGCAAACCGATGTTTTTCCGAATTGCGGTGCAAAGGTATGGAAAAAATCATTAATACAAAACAAAAAATGAGTTTTTTTATGCCGAACAACAAAATTTTGAGTGTTTGCACTATATTTTTTCTAATTTTGCCATATAATTTGAATGAAATGAGACATCTGTTATTCGTCATATTGCTTTTATGCGTGTCGTTGAATATCGCCGCACAGTCTAATATATCTGAGTATTCCCTTCGTGAAGTTTATAAGAAGGGCGACGCTTCTGTTATTCGTGCGACGAGGGAGAATGAAGAGAAATATGTGATTAAAATCCAGCAGACTAAGGTTAAGGCTATGTTCATCTCTCTTGGCTCTAAGGGCGACGCAATTATCACTCTGCAGAGTTTTATCGACCGCCCGAAGGAGTTGACTCAGTTGTATAAGCTTGACAATCCGTCGAATAATATCGCCGGCTATTTCTTGAAAGAATCTAATGCGTCTACTTTGGTGCGATTCTATGAAGGTCTGAATCTAAATAATTATGGTGTCATACCATTGAGAAACCTGAAGAAGATTGTGAAGTGGCTTCAAGATAATTAATCCCCGTCTTCGTATTCGTCAACGTTAACGTCAACGTTTCCACCCCGTTCCTCTCAGATAATCCAATATCTTGAATGTGGTGCTGTAGTATTTATGAAGGTGGATATAAGGCACAAGTTCTGAACCATACTCTCTGTATGCTGTTCCGATGGCCTCGTCCATACTTCCTTCAAAATCAAATCCTTTGGTCTTGTCTTTCAAAAACTGTAACGAATCCCATATCATCAAGGCTGGAGCTCCTTCGTTTCTTCTGCTTTGGTCTATTCCTGACCATAGATAATATCCCCATTCGGTATCCCACACCAAGAAGCATACGGCAAGCAGTTTGCCTTCCGCATCACGTGTGCTGACAAGCGTTCCCTGACCGTTTTTCTGAGCCTCTTCTATGAATTGTCTGCAATTCCATTTGTCGAGCAAATCATTTTGGCCTCTCTCTTTATAGGAGCGACGGTGGAATTCAAGAAATTCGTCGATGGACAAATCGAAAGTGGTAGCCAAACCGAGTTTTTGAGCCTTACGGATATGTTGCTGCTTCGACTTGCTGATCCTGCCGAACAACTCGTCTGAGTCTCCGATATTGGGCAGACGGTAGGTGTAGCGAGTGTACTGCTTGTAGCCAGCCCAGTGGAATGGCAGATGGTTGGTGATGCGTGGGGAAAAGTTCTGCCAGAACATATCGGCTCCCGACGTCGCCAATCGGCTGATTATCTCTTTATATATCTTCTCCTCGAAGCTTAGTCTTTTATAGGCTGAAGTGTTGGCGTCGAATGATTCCGGATAAAAAATGAATGGCCCGGAGTGCTGACTAAACTCATGCTGGGAGATCAGTGTGAATCCCATTTTCTTGAATATGGCATAAGGCATAGTGGCGGCGACGGTGTTGTTCTTGTCTCGTATGATAAGAACATCCCAGTTGTCTCCGCAACTTGCATTCATCCACCAGTATTGCGAAAATACGGGTATCTCTGGATGCTGACTGCATATCTCTTTATATTCTTCCTTATTGCTCATTATTTTTAACGAAAACGAAATTCGCTCTACAAATGTAATTAAAAAAGAAGGGAATGCAAAAGATAATGCACTCCCTTCTTTTGATTTCTAAAGTTATAAATTCGTCTCTACTACAAATTTATTTTTTTACGATCAATCTGAATGTGTCGTTTGTCGACTCTGAACTTACAACCACTGTGTAGATTCCGTTGGCAAGACTTGCGATGTTGATGCCGTTTGCTGCGACCTCAGCGTCGATATTCTTAACCATTACGATCTTTCCGTCTACACTTGTGATCTCAACAGATACATTCTTGTCGCCGTTAAGCATCTCAACATACAACACGTCTGTTGCTGGGTTTGGATACAACTTGCATCCTGCCTCGGCAGCTGAGTTGATTGTGTGTGTTGCTGCATCCTTGTCGTATGTTCCGTGAACCATTGCTCTTGCACAACCTGAGCCGGCCTGAATCTGCCAATCTGCCATTGCAGGGAATGGTTTGTCTGCAGCCTGACCCTTGTCTGCTCCTGTGAATGCGATCACGTCGCCATTATTTGCGAATGTGCTGTAGTCTTTACCGTTTGGATAGAATGGGATAGAACCGTTTGCTGGTTTTGCTGACAAACCATATTCACCCTTCTCTGTAATCTCAATTGGATTGCTCAACTTGACTGTGTACCAGCCTGCGTTCTGCAAATCAACAGCGTCTGAGTCGAATGTCGACTTCTTGCCGTTGTGGTTGAGTGTGAATGTGATTGCCTGGCTACCCTTAGTGTAAACCGACGATACATAAACTGACATTCCTGTGATCATGAATGGCTTGTTGGCTGTGAACAATGCCTGTGTCTCACCCCAATCCTGAGTTGTCAAAGAGGCAACATCCTTCTGAGCTGGACCTGCTACGAATGCGCTGCTTCCCGCATTCTGCACGTAGACGTCGATATCCTTGCTGATTGTAGTAGTGTATGTGCTACCTGAACCAAGTAGGTTTCCACCCTCTGCCTTGTCATACCACTCGTAGTCGCCATCTCCGTCGACTTTGAATGTGATCTTTCCTTGACCACCTGACTTGGCGTCTGCCACAACAGGAAGCTTAGATGTGATCTCAGCCTCAACTGTCTTGTTGCCACATCCAGGGACAGAGATCTTACACTCGTAAGTTCCTGCCTTAGTTGCTGTGTATGTTGCTGATGTAGCTCCGGCAACTGGATTGCCATCGATGCTCCACTGATAAGTTGCTCCCTTAGCGTCGATTGTTGCGTCCAATGCCATTGTTGCTGGATTACACAACTCTCCATTCTCAAGTTTTACTTCTGGTAGTTCGCCTGAGATTGTCACCTTACCTGAAGTCTCCCATTCACCTGCTGAATCAACCACACACTCGTAAACACCAGCCTCTTTTGCCTCGTAAGTAGATGACTTAGTGTCGGATACCAACTGTGTGCCGTCCTTCTTCCAAGTGAATTTCTTCTTTCCGTCGGCAGAAATCTTACTGTCAAGAATGATAGAACTCTCGCCACAGATTGAACGCTCCGAGCCAAGATCTGGAGTAGGGTGGCCAAATTTGTTTGGTCCTACTGGATTAAGGATTGAGTTGATATATCCAAGTGCACCAACTAATCCGGCGTTGTAGTCGATACCACCCTCACTGTTTATATATGCTTTTTCGTCGTCAGTATAATCACCATCCTTGATAGAACCACCAACCATGTATCCGAACTGCATGAATTTCTCTCTTGGCTTCAAGTTGCTTTCTGAGTTTGAGTCGATACCATAAAAGTTACGGTGATGAGGGAAATGAGGGAAGTTCTGACCGAATCCAACGATGTAAGAGAACTTCTTACCGTTGTTACCCATGATATACTCGATGGAAGCAAGTGCGTATGGATTCAATGTTGTTGTGTTTCCTTTCACCTTCTCGTTAAGAGCGTAGACGAAAGCCTGGTTGGCAGGGAAACGAAGAATACCCCAACCACCGTTCTGCTTGTTCAAGAAATATCCGCTTGATGGTTTATACAAGTCGCAGAAGAACTGCAATGCAGCCTTTGCGTCTGCGTTGTTGTCGTACATGGCCATCAAGTAGCAAGCCAAATCCTCTGTGTTGTTGTAGTTAAGAGAATAGTTGTGGTTGAAAGTCTTTTCCGACGCCATGAAAGCGGCATACTGTCTTGCTGTCTCCAAATATGTCTTGTCGTTAGTCGCACGGTAAAGCTCCATTGCTAGACAAACGATATCAGATTCGTATTTTGGTTTTGCTGGATAGAAACTACCGTCAGCAGCTCCGCTGTTACCCATAGTTGTTCCCATCACATACTCGTAAGCGATCTTAGCCTTCTCCAAACATTTGTCGGCATAATCCGAATCGTATGGTCGGTAAGCACGGCTCATGACAGCAAGTGTGGCACCACAGAAAGATGTCATAGATGTTGTCTTTCCATTGGCTTTGAATACCTTACGTGAACCGTTTGCTTCTCCTCCTTGTGAATTAGGGAGTGTCGCCTTCAATGAAGAAGTACACCATACCGCGTGGTCTGGATCTCCTTCTCCCACTTGGTAATAGAATGTGCTTTTGTCGCGCACACACTTCATGAAGAAGTCTGTAGCGTATTTAAGCTCGTCGAGGATATCTGGAATGCCGTTTGGCTTACCTTTCTTTCCTTCCCAAGTATAGTCACTTGCTCCGATGTAACCCTCGTAATTCTGAGAGTAGAAATCATCGTAACCGGAAGAGAATTCAGAATAACCTAAAGCAAGCATGTAGCCGGCATAGAATTCTGTCTGTCCAAACTTTACGTTATCTCCACAGTCAACCCAACCTCCAGTCAAATCGTATGAACCATCTGCATCTTTGACGAAGTCCTGACCTTTTACGAAAGCTTTAAGGTTAGAAGTAAGACTGCTGTTTGCGTTTGTTGGCTCATGTTCGGCGATGATCCAGTTGTGTCCGTTACCTGAACGCTGAGCACCGTAGAAACGGCCAGTCATCCAAAGAGCCTTTTGATACTGCTCATTGTCGAATACAGGTTTGCCTTGTGCAAATGTTGCACTTGCTGAAGCTAATGCCAATGCTGCGACTGTAGCCTTCACAGCAATAGATGAGTATATTTTCTTCATAAGCTATCCCTATTAAATTGTTATACCCTAGTTAGTTATAGTGTTTATGTATATTTGTTGTAGAGACGGGGCACGCCCCGTCTTGCATATTTCAAAGACGGGGCATGCCCCGTCTCTACTTTTTTTATTTTACAGCGATTTTAGCGACACGTTTTTCGT
>DCIP01000103.1 GCA_002317115.1 Candidatus Scybalocola fimicaballi | reverse complement strand
TGGAATGCACTCCATCACCATCAGTCTGGACGGTTTCGAAGAGGCTCACGACTGGATGCGTCGCATACCCAACGGATTCAAGCATGCGGTGGAGGCAATCAAACTATTGGTTGACGACGGGGATATCAGATACGACGTCGTGACTTGTGCCAATCAGAAGAACTATGATACCCTATCCGAGTTCAAAGAATTTCTAATCAGTCTCGGCGTAAAAGAGTGGAGAATCTTCACCGTCTTCCCAGTAGGACGTGCGGCAGACAATCCAGAATTGCAGCTTAACGACCGTCAGTTTACCGACCTGATAAAATTCATTGCAGACACACGCAAGGAAGGAAAGATCAAAGTAAGCTACGGATGCGAGGGATTCTTAGGTGGTTATGAGATGGAGGTACGCGACTCATTCTACAACTGCAGAGCGGGAATCAGCGTCAGTTCCATTCTTGCCGACGGAAGCATATCCGCCTGTCCGAGCATCAGAGCCAACTATAGCCAGGGCAACATCTACACCGATGATTTATGGGATGTGTGGACAAACCGATACCAGAAATTCCGAGACCGCAGTTGGATGAAGAAAGACGAATGCGGCGAATGCAAGATGTTCCGTTATTGTGAAGGCAACGGATTCCACTTACGAGACGAAGAAGGCAAATTATTGTTTTGCCACTACCATAGGTTGGAGGATTAAAAAACGATAACGAAGACGATAACGATAACGAAAAAGGAGAGTCGTTTGACTCTCCTTCTATTTAAAAAATGTCTAATCTTAACATCCTAATATTATTTCTTACTTCAATTTTGCCAAAGCCTGGTCAAGTGTCAAACCTGCGTAATCCTGAGCAGAGATGATTCTACCTGACTTCTTGTCGTCGGCGAAAACACCTAAGACAACTCCTGGCAACGCGCTCTCTGGTGCGTTTGGAGCGTTAGGGCCACCCAAGTCTGTACGACACCAACCTGGATCAGTTAGGCTAATGACAACATTTGTACCGTCGATCTTAGAAGCCAAATCCTTAGTGATCTTATCAAGACCTGCCTTACTTGCTGAGTAAGCAGCCTGCTCTGGCTCAAGATTGATACCACTTGTTGTATTTACGATTCTACCGAAACCAGCCTCGATCATACGTGGCAAGTAGTGGTAGCAGATAATCATTGGAGCGATTGTGTTGACCTTCAAGCTCTCAACGAAATCCTCTGCTGGTGTGTTATAATATTCAGGGAAAGGACGATAAGTCACCTGGATACCTGCATTGTTAAGAACGATCTCAATCTTTGTACCATTATCATCGATCTCCTTTAGCATACGCTTTACATCCTTGTCATCCTCAAGCTGGCACTCTACTGAGTAAGCCTCAACTCCCATTGCCTTAACCTCTGCCAAAGTAGCGTCAAGATGAGATTTCTTTCTGCTCTGAAGAACGACGTTGCAACCTCTTTCTGCCAAGAATTTTGCTGCCAAAGCTCCGATACCACGTGAAGCACCAGTTACAAGTGCCCACTTACCTTTAATTTCTGTCATAACTGTTTGTTTAAATTTTCTACAAAAGTATTCATTTTTATCGACAAAACCACGATTTTAGCACAATAAATTCAAAAAAACAGCATGACAGACATTCAATTTGTTTAATCATTTACTATCTTTGTATTAATAAAATAAAAAAAATAATTTTATGCAGAAATTTAAGAACAATCTTTTGCTATTAGCACTTTCGTTAGCGACTGCTTTTTCATCAAACGCTACTTGTGAAAACCCTACAATTGTAGAAAAACATGTTACAACATGCTTATCTGACAATTTTGAGGTCAACGGTGAAATTTACAATTTTCCAATTGACACAACGATCACAACCACATCCGTAGGATCTGAAGGCTGCGACAGCATCACAAAACTTCACTTGACAGTCTTGGAGAATGGCGTCATAAACAAGGACACTACGATCCACATAGGACAAATGTTATATGGCAAAACATTTGATTCAGTTGGCTCGTATGAAGTTTCTGAAAAATTCTTTACAGAAGTGGGTTGTTCTATCACAACAATTTGGAGAATACAAGTAATAGATTGCAAGGCCACTACAATAAACAAGGACACTATGATCTGCAAAGGACAAGTCTTGTTTGGAGACACTTTCAACACAGCAGGTTTATTCTATGTAAAGAGACTTGGATTCAACAAATTCGGATGTTCAACAGACACTGTTTGGAACGTTAGAGTGCCAGAAATTAGTGTGAAGATATTTGCACAAGACGTTTTGAACAGCGATAAAAAAGAAAAACAACTTGACGTGAAAATAAATACAAACGGATTTGGTTCACTCTTAATCCCAGATTATCACTGGGAACCTGAAATATCGTCAGATGACTTACTGAACCCAATCGTATCTCCTACAGAAACTACTACATACACAATTTATGTAGACTTGAATAATGTTGGAGGCATGAGCGATGAAGAAAACGGATGCCATGTAAAAGAGTCTATAACTATTAATGTAGACTCTGCTGTAGACGACATCCTTGCCAACCCATCATCTAAAGACAACAACTACTACAATCTAAATGGACAAAAGGTTGTTGCTCCAGAGAGCGGCAAAGTCTACATAAACAACGGCAAGAAGATAATGTACAAATAATATCATCTCGGTTTATTAAAAAATGGGCACGTCAAGCAGTCGTGTCCATTTTTATTTGTCAAAATTTTATATTTTTGCAATCACAACAATTTACTGCGACGTCGTAGCAGAAATTCAACAAACATAATAATCATACACTAAAAATGAAGAAACTTTTAACTTCAGCTTTTTCTGTAGCTTGCGTACTTGCATCGCTATCTTCTTGCAGCAAGCCAGAAAAAGCAGAAACTTGCGCTGGAAAGGCAGAATCTACATGTGCCGCTAAGGAAGAAAATCCAGTTTTCTCAATCGACACTTTGGTGGCAGACTCAATCATTCTTCCTGCTCCTCAGACAACTGGTGGCATGCCTCTATACGATGCCTTGACAGCTCGTGCTACTAACCGTAACTTTAAGCCAGACGCTTTGTCGGACCAGACTATCTCTAACCTTCTTTGGACTGCAACTGGTGTCAACCGTCCATCAGCTGACGACCCACGTCTAACCGCACCTACAGCAAGAAACGCTCAGGAGATTGACGTCTATGTCTGCACAAAAGCAGCAGTTTATCTATATCATCCGGTAGGTCACAAGTTGACTTTGGTCAACAAGGGAGATTTCCGTGCTCAGGCAGGAAAGAATCCATTCCACGCTAATTCAGGCGTTGATTTGATCATGGTTGCCAACTACGACAAGATGAAAGATTGGGATGAGCACAGCATGGCATTCTACGGAGCCACTGACACTGGTTATATCAGCCAGAACATCTACCTATTCTGTGCAGCTAACGACTTGAAAACTTGCGTCTGCGGAAACATTGATAGAGAGGAGATCGCTAAGTTCATCAATTTGAAGAACGGTTACGTTACTCTTTCTCAGCCTGTAGGAATGTAATATAACGTTAACGTTGACGTTGACAAGAAACAAATAAAGCCGGACTTTTGAAGCCCGGCTTTATTGTTTGTCTATGCATTATGAATTATGCATTATAAATTTTATTAAAGGTCAACCTTTGGCATTGAAGCCCAACCCTTCTTGATATCCTCGTCAGTTGGGATGTAATCACCCATCTCACCGTTGTTGTACTTCTCGTAAGCAACAAGGTCGAAGTAACCAGTACCAGTAAGACCGAATAGGATTTTCTTCTTCTCACCTGTCTGCTTGCACTTCAAAGCCTCATCGATAGCGACGCGGATTGCGTGAGACGACTCTGGAGCCGGAAGGATACCCTCAACACGAGCGAACTGAGTTGCAGCATCAAATACACTTGTCTGCTCAACAGCGACAGCCTCCATCATACCCTGGTGGTAAAGCTCTGAAAGTGTAGTAGTCATTCCGTGGAAACGAAGACCACCAGCGTGGCTTGCAGAAGGAATAAATCCGCTACCAAGAGTATACATCTTAGCTAGAGGACAGATCTTACCTGTATCGCAGAAGTCGTAAGCGTACTTACCACGAGTGAAGCTTGGGCAAGATGCAGGCTCAACAGCGATGATTCTGTAGTCATTCTCACCTCTCAACTTCTCACCCATGAATGGTCCGATTAGGCCACCAAGGTTTGATCCACCACCAGCACAACCGATAATGATATCTGGTTTAACACCATACTTATCAAGAGCTGCCTTAGCCTCAAGACCTATAACACTCTGGTGAAGAAGGACCTGATTCAACACACTACCCAAAACATAGCGGTAACCATCATTATGAGTAGCAACCTCAACTGCCTCAGAGATTGCACATCCTAGAGAACCTGTTGTGCCAGGGAACTCCTCAAGGATCTTACGTCCGATTTCTGTTGTGTTTGATGGAGATGGAGTGATAGACGCACCGTATGTACGCATTACCTCACGACGGAATGGCTTCTGCTCATATGAACATTTTACCATGAACACCTTACAGTCAAGACCGAAATAAGAGCAAGCCATAGAAAGAGCTGTACCCCACTGTCCAGCACCTGTCTCTGTTGTCACACCCTTCAATCCCTGCTTCTTAGCGTAATATGCCTGAGCGATAGCAGAATTTAGTTTGTGACTACCAGATGTATTGTTACCCTCAAACTTATAATAAATCTCAGCAGGAGTGCCAAGAGCCTTCTCCAAACAGTAAGCACGAACTACTGGTGAAGGACGGTACATCTTATAGAAATTGCGGATTTCCTCTGGAATAGGAATGAATCTTGTTGTATCATCAAGCTCCTGCTCAACCAATTCGCGGCAGAACACAGCACTAAGCTCATCTGCGGTAAGTGGTTTTAGAGTTCCTGGGTTTAGAAGTGGAGCTGGCTTCTGTTTCATATCAGCACGAAGGTTGTACCAAGCTGTAGGGATTTCATCCTCCGATAGATAAATCTTGTATGGTATTTTCTGTTCCATGGATTAAATTATATCAAAATATTTTCTTACAAAGTTAATGATTTGAATTTATTACGCAAAATAAAAACAAAAATGGTAAAAAAATAAGGGGTGAGTCAAACACCCACCCTTAAAAGTTTTATCTCAACAATTTTCATTTGGATTTCTGATACTCCACTAACTCTTTATCATAGTTGTCGATACGAGTGTAGTCAATCACCTGACTGTCAAAACTAGCAATTGCTCCTGAAGTATTGAAATTGATGTTTAAGGCAATCTGCATTGTGGATGGATTAAAATAGCATACTACCTCGCCTTCATTACCACTCACAGAAGGCATTGAAGGAGTAGAAGAAACCGCACCTCCATTGCCACTGAACTTATACCATGCAGCAGAGTATTTGCTCAACTCTTCTTCTGTCATCTCAACATTTTGGCTTTCACAAGAGAAATTTAGTGCGAACGGCATTTTCCCGATCGACAAGTTCTCCAACTTAACTGACATGACATCACCAGACCATTTGAAATTCACAATAGTTGGAACAGATTGAGCCATCACTCTTCCTCCTACAGTCACATCAGAATTCAACACGATATCATCTTGGAGCATTCCTTTAATGGCATTTAATGAAACGACTGCACCAGGACTAGAAGGGACATCAGAATCATCCTTTGTATTTGAAGGAGGTGTAACATCCAATCCATTCTCTTTTTTCATCTCATTCAAAGCCTTCATATATTTTTCCATTTCGACATCATAATCTCTTGTTCTCTCAACATCAAGTACCTGACGTTCACAAATGGTACGGACATTCATCACATTATAATCGATCTCAAATTCGATAACTTTAGTATCAGGATTAAAATAACCTTTAATAGATGAACCATTAGGTTTAAGAGAGTCTCCCATAGACACATAGCCATTAGTTCCTACAAACTTAATCCAAGAGTCATTTCCACCTGCATGTTCATCAGCCTCCCAACTATTAAGTTTAACAATCTCACAATTAGACTTATAGCTTATAGCGAAGGGCATATTACCAATTTTCATCTCAGGAATCATAACAGACAAAGAATCATCATCCCATCCAAACACCAAACGAGTTGGGCAACCACCGTCAAGCAACGTTTTGTCTACGCTATTGACTGTCACTTTAGTAAAAGCAACGTATTCCCCACTTAAAATTCTTTTAACATATTGAATGTCAATCGAATCTGCTGGAGAATCAGAATCATCATCAGAACAAGAAACTACCAAAGATGGCACAAAAACCATCATCATCAACCAAAATAAAAGCTTTCGCATATCATTAATAATTATATTCATTTATAGATAATAAAAATAGAAGGACGTTTGTTTAAGTCTGGCAACGTCGTCTTTTTCCATTCCGCCACCGTCTTCGTAACAATATACTCAGTCTCGAGAGTCACGTCACAAGCCACACAAAGAAGAGTGTTAGGCTGGAGATTCTGCAAAAGAGTCTCGATCATTTTCATATTACGATAAGGAGTCTCAATGAAAATTTGAGACTGGTGTTCGCTTGAAGCACGATGTTCAAGTTTCTTGATTGTATTCAATCTGTCGCCCGACTCAATAGGAAGATAACCTACGAAAGCAAAACTCTGTCCGTTGAATCCAGAAGCCATAAGGCCCATTAGTATCGACGACGGGCCAACCATCGGAACAACCTTAATCTCCTTCCTCTGAGCTATTTTAACGACCTCTGCTCCGGGATCAGCCACACATGGGCAACCAGCTTCGGAAATAATACCCACGTCGTTACCCTCAAGGACAGGGTTTAAGAATGTTGAAATCTCTTCTGGAGACGTATGTTTATTTAAAGTATAGAATGTCAATGCATCTATATCTATTTCCTTGTCAACACGTTTTAGGAATCTACGGACAGTACGAACGTCCTCCACGATAAAATGACGCAATCTGCGAATCACCACATAATTATATTGTGGGAACAGATTATCAATATCGCAATCACCAAGAGTGTTTGGGATTAAATAAATAGTACCTTTTTTTGCCATATAAGAATCAAATACGGTGGCAAAAGTATGGAAAAAAAGCGTAAAATATTGCCAAATGCGTAAAAAAGGCTAACTTTGTCGATGCCACACCGTCAATTGATTGTTAAACTTTACAATTATTACAACTTACCGGGTGAAATTGTCGTTTACAATGGCGGGCCTCGACTCAAGGTTGCTTGCATCCTTGTTTTGCATCGCACGGAGGATTACAAAGGAAACGCGTACCCCAATTCCTTATTTCAGAGGAGTTTAATTTAATCACGGTGTGGCATTTTTGTTTAGTTTTTATGTTCTACAATAGGCAACCGTTAAAAAATCCAAAAAAAAGAATACAACATTAGGAAAATTACTATTTTTGCTATGTAGAAAAATTATGTGATTAATAGGGGTTTAAGTATGATGAAGAATTTTACTAAAATATTATTAGGACTATCCGCATCGGCAACATGCCTTACGGCGAATGCGATGGAATGGCGCGTTGTGTCAAAAGAGGATTTTGGTGGAAACAAAGATGGAGATCCAGCAATCTGTACAGCTGCGCCACACGACAATGATGCAGACGCAGAGGGTGGATTCTATACTCCACTGAAATTCAAAGGTGATTTGAGTGGAACTCCAGGAGAATATATGGTTTTGAAATCAACAGCTGCAAAAAACAGCTGGAATGAAGCTCTACTCCTTTCCTATCTAAATTGGGCAAATTTCGGAGACCACACATATCCAGACAATCCGGACAAAGGATATTTTATGATTTTCGATTCAGACAGAGATTTAGCAAATCAATATAACGATTTGGTGCTATATAGAAAAGCATTGCCTGTTGATTGTTCTGGAGTACTATTTAAATTTACCGCATATATGGCCAGTGCTTCAAAAGAAGATGCTGGAAACTTGGTGACCTTATCAATCAAGGACGGGATAACAGATGGTAGCAAAGACGTCGGAACCCCACTACATACTGATTTGCATCCAAGTACCGTTACTCCAGGAGAATGGACGAAAATGGAAACACAGTTCACACTAAATCGAGACGATATCAACAAAGTATATTTTGAAATCATCGCAAATAGCGTTGAACCAGTAGGATACGACTTTGCTCTTGATGATATTGAGATTGCTGTCAACCAGCCGACAATAAATATCAAAGCTGGAACTTTCTTCTACAAGGAGCCAGCAACGTTGACTACCACATACAATCAGAGCGAGTTCGACTCATTTTTTGGAACAGACTACTCGAATGTAGTATATCAATGGTATAAATATGACGAAGGCAAAAAAGCATTTGTTGAATTAGGAGGACCTTCAACATATTCTTCTTCAAAAGACATCAGTTATACCATTCCTTCTTTTGTTAAGGCAAACGACAACGGAACATATAAAGTCGTCGTCGCCACAAAGGGAAATATCGGAAACTCACTTTGTTCAATTCAGAAAGAGTTTGTTGTCAACCAGGAGCGTGATGAGATGAATGTAGATATCTGTCAAGACTCTACAAGAACTATTTTAGGAACGACTATTTCACGCAATAGCGCAGATGTAGACGTAGAGGACATTTTAAGCTCAGACAATTCAATGCTATTCCATGTCAAGAATGTCAAATACGAGACATTGGAGCCTTTGTATGTCCATCAATGTTTGAACAATGATTATAAGACAGCAGGAGATTTTCCTCTTGATGATATTGTCACATTATATCCTGTGACTGAGCTTTGGCCATACGGATGTCCGAAGACAGTGCAGAAGCAGATCATGAGAGTCGAGTCTGGCAACGTAAAAGACAAAGACAAACATATCTGTGTTGGCAAGCAATACATTTCAGATGACAATGTTCCAATGATCTATACTGAAGTTGACGAGAAAGTCGGAACAAAAATCGAGTTCGACGAAGACGGTTGTCGTCACGAGCAGTATGTCTTTGTTCACCCTAAGAAAGAGTCGACAGTAGATGTCTTCTTATGTGAGGGAGAATCTTACGGTGGAGTCCCATACAACACTGCGACAAAGAGTCCAATCAAGGGTTCCGTTGTCCGCGACACAACTATCTGGGGTTGCGACAGTTTGATCACACCAATGATTACAGTTTATGCTCCAGTTGTAGTTGAGAAATCAGTGGTTGTTTGTCCATCAGACAACTATGAGTTCAACGGAGAATATTTCATTAAGCCGGTTGAGGATACACTTTTGAAATCAGTAATAAAAGGTGGAGCAGCAAACGGATGTGATAGCACAACAATACTTCATTTGACAGTCAAAGAAGGTGGTACTATTTACATGGATACGCTAATTTGTAAGGATCAGATATTGTGGGGAGACTCATTCACTGTAGCTGGACCAACACAGCTTATAAGAGAAGGATTCACAGAATCTGGATGTAAAATAGATACAGTTTGGAATATAGAGGTTGTAGAAATCTCTTTGAGACTAAGATTGTACAACAACCAGGATGAGGTTTGTCAAGGTCAGGAATCAACTTTGGATGCCAAACTAAAGGCATACGATACGAGAAATAGAAAGACACTAACTCCTACTTACCACTGGGAGCCAGAAGTGCCATCCAACTCATTGAATCCGACAGTTATCCTTGAAGAGACAACTACATACACAATCTTTGCAGATTTGGATCTGCCATCAGACGTCGACAAAAATGCTAAGGGTTGTCACGCTAAGGAAGTTAAGACAATCAAAGTCAACCCTATCCCTGAGCTAAGCATCGATTCCGTCAACCCAGAGGATAGAAGCGTTGAGTATACAGTGACTGGAGGAACAATGCCATACCACATGTACTTAGGCGGAAGCAAAGATAAAAACCAGGGAACAAAAGATCTTGGACTTTTGGAAACGAACTTCGGCAGACAGGAGCGTTTGCCATACGGAAAACATTTGCTTCAGGTTCACGACAGCACAGGTTGTTCGGCAGAGGAAGAAATTGAGGTGAAAGCTACAGAACCAGAGCCACCTACATATTTCACACCAAACAATGATGGAGAGAACGACTTCTGGAGGATCAAGAATATTGACGTATATCCAGACTGCAATATCAGAATATACGACAGATTCGGCAAGTTGATCCTTTCAACAACAGGAAAAGATTTCGATCAGGGTTGGGATGGAACATACAACGACAAGAAGATGCCAGCCACTGACTACTGGTACGAGATCAACATCGATGATATCGACAAGCAGTATTTCGGACACTTCACATTGATGAGATAATGACATTTATCTATAATGACAAAAAGGAACGCCAACAAGCGTTCCTTTTTGTTTTATAAGCATATCTAATTGTTCATTTAGAGCTCGTCATTCAGCATTTTTATTGCATATCATCTGTATAAATACTATTTTTGCAACATAAAACGAAATTTATTGACATGGAACAGAAAAGCAACACTGCGATACTTCTTATTCACTGTCCAGACCAGGAGGGTATCTTGGCGGCAGTGACTAGTTTCATCAACGTCAACAAGGGAAACATTCTTTACCTTGACCAGCACGTTGACTATCAGCAGAACACTTTCTTCACTCGTATCGAGTGGGATTTGACTAACTTCCTTATCCCACGCGAAAAGCTTAACGAGTATTTCACAACATTGTTTGGTTCACGCTACGACATGCAGTTCAACTTGTATTTCTCAGACGTGAAGCCTCGCATGGCTATCTTTGTGTCGAAGATGTCACACTGCTTGTTCGATATCCTTGCCCGCTACTCAGCAGGCGAGCTTAATGTAGATATTCCGTTGATCGTTTCCAACCACCCAGATTTGGCATGGGTTGGCGAGAAGTTCGGCATTCCATATCACGTGTTCAGCGTAACAAAGGAGAATAAGGCTGAGGTTGAGAAAGCGGAGATGGAGCTTCTTGCAGAAAACAAGATCGACTTCATCGTGCTTGCAAGATACATGCAGATCATCAGCGAGAACATGATCAACTCATATCCTAACAAGATCATCAACATCCACCACTCATTCTTGCCTGCTTTCGTTGGAGCAAAGCCATACCACCAGGCATTCGAGAGAGGCGTGAAGATTATCGGTGCCACTTCTCACTATGTCACTACAGAGCTTGACGCAGGTCCGATCATCGAGCAGGATGTTGCCCGTGTAACTCACAAGGATTCAGTGAAGAGTTTCATACATAAGGGTGAGGATTTGGAGAAAATCGTGCTTTCCCGTGCAGTGGAGAAACATATCGACAGAAAAGTGTTGGTTTACAAGAACAAGACTGTCGTATTCTCTTAATCCATCTTAATCAGAAATGCAAGACTTTTTCTCTGCCGACACGTTAGCGTTTATCACCACTCATCAGGACGATGATGTGGCGAAGTTGGCATTGAAATTCTCGTCGGCAAAAGAGATCGATATCCGGGCCGCATTGCAACAGATCGAAGGCAGACAAATCGCCAAAGCAAAGTTGCCAACGTTTGCCAATACCGACAATATCGTTTATCCCGTCAAGCTGTCGATGGAGCAATGTTCATCCGAGAAAACGGCGAAGTATAAGCAATCAATTGCAGGCGACGGTGCGTCGATGATCGACCTCACATCCGGATTCGGAATAGACTTCTACTTTATCTCACGCAATTTCAAAGCAGCCGAATATGTGGAGCGAAATGCTGAACTATGCAGAATAGCATCGCATAATTTCAAATCTCTCGGCGCGACGAATGTGTCAGCCACAAACGCAGACGGCATTGAATTGATCAACGCATCCACATCGCATTACGATCTGGTTTTCCTTGATCCCGCACGTCGCGACAAGAACGGAAAGAAAACGGTTGAGATAAAAGATTGTGAGCCAGACGTAGTGGCATTGAAAGAGACACTGCTCAGCAAAAGCGACCGTCTGATGCTAAAACTTTCTCCAATGCTCGATATCAAATCAGCGGTGAGAGACCTCGGATGCGTGGAAGAGGCACATGTGGTGGCTGTGGACAACGAATGCAAGGAATTGCTTTTCATCTGCAGAAAAGACGCGGAATTCAAGAAAATAGTAGCTGCAAACATAAAATCGGACGGATCGACGGAATTGATGGAATCTACATCAGCTTCGCCAACAGCATGTCCGACGTACAGTGCACCCCTGGCCTATCTCTACGAGCCCAACGTCGCCATACTAAAAGCAAACATCAGCGACAGTCTTGCGACAGGGAAAGTCAAGAAAATCGCACCATTCAGCCATCTGTTCACGTCGGATGAATTATGCGAAGATTTTCCTGGCAGAAGATTTGAAGTGGAAAAAACCTTCACAATGAACAAAAAAGATCTGAAGGAGAATCTTGCTGGCATAACTCGAGCCAACATCACTTGCAGAAACTTCCCGTTGCAAGCAGACGAACTAAGGAAAAAGCTCGGCATAAAAGACGGAGGCGACAAATACATCATCGCCACCACAGATGAAAACAACAACCATTTATTAACAATTTGCAGAAAAGCAACAGCGTCTGCAAGATAAAGATTTCTCTGGCACACTTTTTGCAGTTGTTAGAGTGAAAGAATAGAAAATGATGAGAAAACTATTAACAGTAACATGTGCGCTTTTGTGCGCTTCATTAGCTTTGGCTGCCGCTCCCGCAAAGGGAAGCAGTAAAGGAGGAAAGAAGAAAAATGGAGGCGCAGGTTTTACAGAGGGTAGCGTAGCGATGGACATCACAGTCGGAGCTCCGACTCATTCTGCAACAGATTTCCGTGAGGTCATGATTCCACCGCTATCACTTTGTGTTGACGGAGGAATCGCAGGCATAGGAAGCAAGTGTGCTATCTCATTGGGAGGTATTGCAAGCTACTACCTTTACGATGTTTGGGGCACAGACCACCATGGATATGACTACCACGGGCACCACTACACAAACGATTTATACTACGACGCAGAACAGCACAATATTTTCGTAGCATTCCGTGGAGCTTTCCATTTCGACCCAGTAGAGAAAATAGACATCTACGCAGGATTGCTAATGGGTGGACACTGGAAGATTTGGAACTACGTGGATGGAGCTGACTACCATAGCTTCTATGGCGATAATCCGACACGCAACAAGTTCTGCTTCGGGCCATTCATCGGAGCAAGATTTTTCGTGAGCAGCGCTTTTGGATTCAAGGCTGAATTCGGAGCTGATTCAGGAAACGGTCTTCCATACGCACAAGGAGGAATCACTTTCAAATTGAAATAATATCTCACAAAAGAGATAAAACTAAACGCCACCGCTGTTGGATTTCAGCGGTGGCGTTATTTTTATAAATCCGCATGTAATGTCATTTTCAAAAGTTTAATTATCTTTGCAACCGAAAATGTTTGGTTTAGTCATTTCGGATTATACAAACAAGTACAAACTAAAATTAGTAACTAAAAATATATGAAATATTATTTAGTAGCAGTGTGTTTCTTGGTTTCATTAGTAGCAGTTTCACAAGAAAAAAGTCCACACTCACAATCTATGGGATCAGTTTCAGTTTACGATGATTTCCACCAAAACTGCTCATTCACAGCGTTACTCGAACAGACAGAGGTCAGTTTGGGATATCACAATGCGTTCTTTCTCTCTGAATTAGGAGAGACGGTACTTCACGCTTCATTCCCGGCGTCGAACATAATCCATAGCTACACTCTGTCTGCGTTCGGCTATTCCGGCTACAACGACATAACCATCAAAGCATCGCTGGCACGTATGTTCACCCCACGTATGAGCGCTGGAATCTCTGCTGCTTATTTGCTTCACCACCACGTCGGCACAGAGGAAAACATGTCGGGATTCAAAGTGGTGCCGGGATTCTACTGTTATTTGGCTGAAGACAATCTGTTGGCATTTCACTCTGAACTCGGTAGAAAATCTATTGATGTCGACAAATCCGAATTCTTATTTTCTGCTTTCATCGCCTACAATCTTACAATCAACAACTACGTCAACTGGGCTACTGAGCTCGGAGTAGAGAACAAAGATTTCGTCGGCAGAATGGGATTCAGCTACGACATCGACAAAGTTGGTCTACGCTGTGGAATGAGTGTGATGCCGATACGCCCGTCGGCTGGAATAGGATTCGACGTCGACAGCTTTAATTTCTCATTGGCATCCGATTATTGCAACACACTTGGGGCAAGCATGTCAGCAGGATTCAAATGGAAAATTCAAAATAAGAAAAGAGATGCGAAATAGTCTGGTGATATTATTGTTGTTGTTTCAGTCAATCATGTTTGCCAACGAAGACAGCCTCATCGAAACCTATATGGAGGAGCTGGAGAATGTCGACGACGAGACATTTGTGGATGTGGAGCAGATGACAGACGAACTAACGGAATTGTTGGCTCACGGAATTGAATTAAACTCAGTGGATGAAAGTTTTCTGAAAAAGATCCCGATGCTTGGACAGAGTGCGATCAAAGGCATTCTGCGTCATCGTGAATTATACAACCAGTTTTATTCGATTTATGAATTGAAGAATTGCGACGGGATAAGCACATCAGAATTGGATTTCCTCAAGCGTTACGCATACGTTGGCAACAGAGACAGCATAAAAGGCGACGATAGTTTCAACCAGATCCACACGTCATTCACGTCGTTTGCTGGACGAATATTTCCAAACAAATCAGGATATAAAAGCGACGCCAAGAATCCATATTTAGGCAATCCATGGCAGACATATCTTAAATTGAA
The DNA here is from genome assembly GCA_002317115.1 of Candidatus Scybalocola fimicaballi. Taxonomy (GTDB): domain Bacteria; phylum Bacteroidota; class Bacteroidia; order Bacteroidales; family Paludibacteraceae; genus UBA1723. Next base: position 19,789 of record DCIP01000103.1, on the reverse strand, counting down.
AGTGCAGGCGGGAACAAAAATGTTTATGAGTTTCAGCATGGAAGAAGACGCCGGAGAACGATTCTTCAGCACCAACGACGGAATAACAGACTATGCGTCGGCAAGCTTCGAATTGAGAGATGTCAAATGGTTTGATAAAATAATCGTTGGAGATTTTCACGCGTCGTTCGGACAAGGTTTAACAATCGGAGGTTATAATCTTGGCAAGTCTGGTTGCATCGACGGGGATATGTTTTCCTACGAAGGAATCACACGTCATTCGTCGACGTCGGAATATGGCTATTACCGTGGAGGCGGAGCAATGCTTTCACCCGTCAACAAAATACAAATCAGTTTGTTCGGAGCACATCAGAAATTAGATGCCACCCTATCCGACTCCGCCACAATCAACAGCATTAAATCCGATGGTTATCATCGTACTGTAGCCGAATTGGCAAAACGAAAGAATGTGGAGAGAAATATGTTCGGCGGGAATATAAAGTGGAAGCAGAAAAGGTGGAGTATCGGTGCGACAGGATTATACTACAAATTCGACCATATTCTCACTCCGAACAACCAACCCTACAATATTCTCCGCACACGAGACAGAGCAGACAATTACGATTTGAGCGTAGACTATAAAGTGAAACTGAGGAATATCCATCTGGCAGGAGAGTTTGCAAAATCAGCCGACGACGGATATGCCATGGTCAACCATGCACAAATCCACGCCAACAGCAGATTGTCATTTTCATTGGTCCAACGTCACTACACACCAGAATACAACGCGGATTTCGCCAATGCGTTTGGTGAGAGCAGCAGGAACCAGAACGAAAGTGGAGTCTTTTTAGGGGCTAACTTACTCCCCTACCCACACATTCATCTGCGTGGCTACGTTGATGTGTATAGATTTAATTGGTTGAGATACCAGGTAGGGGAACCAAGTGAAGGATCAGACTGTATGGTGACGGTGGATATTGGATTTGGAGTAAATAAAAAGTTGACTGCAAAGTATCGCAAGCATACAAAATTCCAGACAGACTATAGCAAACATGTGTTTGAGAAAGAGATGCACAGTTGGAGACTGACGTATAAAGATGAAAGCCGAACCGTCGTCAACTATAAGACGATTGTAGAGGCAAACAAGTTATTCGACTGGGGGTATGTCGTCGCCCAAGATTTGACGCTTTCACGTCGCAATAAAAGAGCAAATCTATCCATCAGATACGCATATTTCCACACCCCTGATTACCAAAACAGAATCAGCATGTCGGAGAAAGACGTGACAGGCTATTTTTCTATGCCTGTATTCTACGGTATAGGCCATCACATCGGAGTGTCAGCTCAGTGGAAAATCACCCCGCGTATGCAATTCAACGCCAAATATAGCGGATTGATTTATACTGACGGAAGAGAAAAGATAGGTAGTCAAGCAAATGAAATCATCGAAGGCAATAAATCGACGCAATTAAGATTTACTCTGGGATATTCGCTATAAAAACTAGCATCAATGTAAGAAATTCAATACATTTTATAAATAAATTGTCATAAAAACATTACTTTTACACATGGATAATGAAGTAAAGCACAAAACAATACCAAGCAGAGATTCAAAAAGCACAAAAACTAACTAAAGAAATGGAGGAATAAATATGATAAACACAAAAAATTTGACGTCAATGAATTCTGTACTTTCCGAGAAATATGGAGAAGAAGGTACTGCAACACGAACAGAATTCAATGCAAAAGCACAAGCATGGTATTTGGCAGAAGTGCTTAAAGAAGAACGTAAAAGAAGAAAAATCAGCCAAAGTCAATTAGCTGAAATTGTCGGGAAAAGCAGAACTTATATCACAGCTCTTGAAAAAGGGAAAACAGATATGCAACTCTCAACTTTTTTAATGATGGCTCATGCCTTGGGATTGAATTTTTCTCTGGTTATCGCATAACAACAATACCATCATTTGCAATATAGCCAACCTCCTTCATTGCTTGTGATGATTCCTTTCTCCATCATATCAGCAAATTCTCTTTCAAAATCAGGAAGACGGTACTGATAGATATGTCGGAGTGTAGCTTCATTGATATTGCCTTCACGAAGCTGGACTCGTAGTCTTATAGACGTGCGGAAATCTTCTCGTTGCAACTCCTGAATCTGCTCCGGAGTCTTTTTTCCAAGTTCACGACAAACATCACATGTGCCACACGGTTTTGCCTCCGTATCTCCAAAATAATGGAGAAGCATCTGGCTTCTACACTTGGTCTTGTACTGCACGTACTGAATCATATTCTCCATACGGTAGATGGCTCGCTCCTTACGTATCTCATACGAATCTTTAGAGATAGCCACATGCTTGGGATCCTGACGGTTAACCAAGAGCTCTATAAACGTCGCTTGTTTGCCAGGCACATATTTGATTATACCAAACGAACGTAGGTTCTGCAGAGCATTATAAACCTGCTGACGGGCGTTGCCATACACTCCAAGTTCGTGGGCTATATCATCCTCATCAATGAAAACCCAATCGGCAAAAACTCCTTCATATAGTCGCATCACCGTCGCCATCACTCGATTGGAGAATTCCGGCACAGTGTCATAATCGTCTTTATAGAGATCATCGCGTCGCACATTGAACATCAATCTTGACGGGCGAGTGGCATTGGGAGAATAGTTGAGATAACCATTCTGCGACAATATATTCAGGCACGACTCTACCCTCTCATATTTATGTCCACGCTCCTTGCAAAACTTCCAAATGTCAATCTCCGCGTTCCAGCCCGCACCTTCATGAATAGGAATATTCAGATATCGGCAAATATCATCGTAGACGACGCGGACATAATCCTTCAACGGGAATTCATCCAACAGGTGTTTTCTGAATGAACCAAAATCCTTACTGTCGTAAAGCAAGATAGCAAACGAATCCTTCTCATCTCGACCTGCACGTCCGGCTTCCTGGAAATATGCCTCAAGATTCTCAGGCAATGTATAGTGGATGACGGTGCGCACATCACCCTTGTCGATTCCCATACCGAAGGCATTAGTCGCCACAATGACTCGCACACTTCCATTCTTCCACTTTGTCTGCTTCTCATCCTTGAGTCGTGCATCAAGTCCGGCATGATAACTCTCCGCTGATATTCCGAGAGCATTAAGTTTCGCAGCAACCTCCTCCGTCAACTTTCGTGAACGAACATAGACGATCGATGTGCCCTGCCCCTGCTGACTATCCAATATTCGTTTGATATACTCGATTTTATCGTCTGTTTGGCGTACAAGATAAGAGAGATTCTTACGTAGGAAAGTTTTGCGGAAAACATTCTTCTGCTTAAACTTCAATTTCGTCTGGATATCATCCACCACTTCGGGCGTAGCGGTCGCTGTAAGAGCCAACACCGGCGTCTGCTGAAGCAAATCACGTATTTCACTTATCTTCAAATAAGACGGGCGGAAATCGTATCCCCATTGCGAAATACAGTGCGACTCATCCACAGCAATCATGCAGATATCCATACGATAGAGATTGTTGCGAAAAGAATCAAGCGATAGTCGTTCAGGAGATATATAGAGAAATTTGAATGCGTCGTAGCAAGCGTTTTCAATCACACGATAAACATCTTTCGGCTCCATACCGGAATGGATATACGCCGCCTTTATGCCAATACGCTGCAGATTCTCAACCTGGTCTTTCATCAACGACACAAGCGGAGTGATGACAAGGCAAACGCCATCCTTAGCCATCGTCGGCACTTGGAATGTGATACTCTTTCCTCCACCTGTAGGAAGAAGAGCCAACGTATCCTTGCCCGATCCGATAGAATTGATAATCTCCTCCTGCATCGGGCGGAACGAATCATAACCCCAATACTTCTTCAAGATCTCACGGTACGACAATCCAGCTGATTTCGCATTGCTTTGAATCGGCATGTGAGCTTCGTAGTATTGGCGAAGCAACTCATCAGTCTGTGGATCAATGTATGGAGTATAGGCCATAAATATTCTTTGTTTTGACGTGGAGTGCAAAGATACAAAAAAGGCCGTATCATAAGACACGACCTTTTCATATTTAAGAATGATTAATTCTTAGAATTTATACCCATACCCGACCAACACATAGTAATTGTTGCTCTTTAGCTTGTCATCCAACTGGAATCCTACGCTGACTGAATTATGTTTGTTGATTTTCTTCTTTGCACCGACGCTATACTTGAATCGATTGCAATCCTGCTTGGCGATTTCATAGTAAGCCTCAGCCGAGATATATGGGTTGAGTTTGATTTTAGCGACGTCGTATTCAATCTCTGCTTTTCCTCTGACAATCTGCTTAGGATTCACTTTGTGTGAATTGCCATAACTCTCGTCAAGGAATGTTGCCTGGTAACGTGCGCGAAGGGAAAACTCAAAGTTTCCAGCGTATGCGGTTCCAGTCAACGATGCGATTGCACGGTGGTCCAACAAGAAATAATTAGTCTCATTGTATACCAATGCAGAATACGCCACACCAGCCTTAAGATACTTCTTGAGAAGTTTGAAATCAGCACCAAGTGTTGTGGCAGAACGATCGAAATGACTCATGTTCTGAGTTAGACGAACCTCCTCTTCCAAAGAGATGTCGACCTTCTTAGAGAGTTTCTTCGATAATTCAACCGATATATTGCCACCAAAATCGTCTGCCGACACTGTTAGCGCAGCACAAGAAAGAAGCAACAATATGTATTTTTTCAAACTTTTCATCTAACCTAATCTTTTAGACTCGAAAATTTTTTACGCTGTGAAATCTTTAGCTCTACGGATACCGTCTACTGTGTTGATAGACTTATCTGCAGTTCTATAATAAACCTTTACCAAAGCGATATCCTTAAGGAAGTCGATGTGTCCGATTTCAAACTTTACGATATCCAAACCAGTGCGAGTCTTCAAATCAGCCATCATCTCATCATGCTTGTCAGGAGTGATAAGATTGATTTTCTCGTAAGTGACAAGCTTAACGTTTACCTTATCCTTCAAACTTGAGAACTCCATTATGCCTGCAGCAATAACAAAGATCAAGTTTGTTACAACCAATTCTGCATAAGACACACTTGTAGCCAAGCCATTGATTACAGCGATACCGATGATCATAAACAAGTATGACATCTCTCGAATCGCGATGGCTTCCGTACGATATCTGACAATACCAAAGATAGCGAACAAACCTAAAGCAAGACCAATCTGCAATTTCTCCTGACCAAGCAAGAAGATCAAAAGGAATACAGTGACTGTGATCATTGTGAAGCAGAAACACCAATCCTTACGTTTGCTGCGTGGATAATAAAGACATCCGATGATGATAAAAGTGAAAAGCATTGTCACGCTAAAACGCGCAAGCATTTCTATCAATCCGTCAACATTAATCAACGGAACACCTAAAAGTTCAATTTGAGATAAATCCATGGTATTTTATTTTTACTTTTTTGACAACATATTCTGTATATAGCGAAGTTTTGCCTTGAAACGGTTCTGCTTCAAATTCGGGTCTGTCAAGATCATACCCAAGCAATACTTGCTAATACTCTTTTTCTTGATTCTAAAATCAGCCATATAGCTGGTAAACGGAGAATAGACGTTTCCGTCGCGCTTCACCTCAACAATACAAAGAGTAGGAATCGTATTTTGATTGCCAGTGACACAGTTATCGAATTTGATATTGATATCAATAGTCAAACGTTCTGTCTTACCTTTGTTGACGAGTGTGATACGTGAAAACTGGTTACGCAAGCGGCCGAAGATTTCGTCGATACCATAATTGGCCTTTTCATTTATGAAATCAACCGATTCTGACTGCGACTTGATATCTTCGTTAGCGACAGAAATACGAATCTTCTTTGTTCTACCCTTGTTGCTCTTGTTTTTGATTTCCAAGAATGTCAAGTTAGACTCCACATATTCGCGTACTCTGATCTTCTGACGGTTAAGCTTTCTGTCGTGATGGATTGTATACATGTGAGCATCGACAGTATCCCAATACAAAGTACGATAAAAAGCCTTGCGTTTACCAGCAATCTCCTGCACATAATAGTCGGATTTTGCCTTATCCAAAAGTGCAGGCAGACGACGTACATCGACAAGATACTTCGTGTCGATTCTATTCATCAGTTTAATACCGCTCATCTGTTCCAACGATATTGGATCCATCTGAGCAAGCTTAGAATCAATAGTAGAAATCAGTTCCTGCATATCCTCATCAGCGACGACGGGCATTTGCGAAACATTAGTCAACTCCTGCATATTAATGTCTGTTTAATTATTCGGTGATATATTCCACCTCTTTTACACTCTTCACTTTGCCCTTGGCATCGTAAGAAGTCTCCTTTGATCTCTTTCCGAACGAGTTGTATTCAATCACAGTCTTTTTTTCCAACTTGTTGAACTCATCGTACTTGATTTCAGCAACACACTTGCCATTTGCGTTGTATTCGTATACAAAACGCTCTTTCTGGCTTCCGTTACTTGAATACTTGATCTCTTCAACCTTATCTCCCTTAGCATCATACTTTGACACCTCAGAAAGAGTTCGTTTGCCAGAGTCAACCTTCCACTCTTTAATCTCCTTGATCTTCTTTCCGTCGACAGTCTTCTTCTGGGCGTTAACCGAAGAGAATGCCATTAGAGAAAGGATTAAAGGGAATAGAACCTTCAATGTTTTCATATTTAGAGTTTTTGTGTTAGAATACGATATTTATGTGTCAATTAATAAACTTTTGCCTGCAAAAGATCACTCTTTACAATCTCTCCAGACTTGCCTGTTTTTACATTCTGAGAAGCAGCGACAATCACACCATTCTTTCTCTCCTCATACTCAACCCAAACGACATACTCTGTCTCTGGTTCAAGACGTGAGAAATAGTAGTTACCGTTGTCATCTGTACGAGTGTCAGACACTGACATCTGACCTACTGGTCGCAAGTAAACACGTATAGCTACAGCAGGCACATAATCCTCACTCGCAGCAGCATATAGTATCTCGACGTCGCCAACGATTCCACACTTACCTGAATTCTTTCCGTCCAAAATGTAGATAGGATCTACATTTGAAGTTCCACTCTTGTCGCAGTGTACGTTGCGCATCTCATATGAATCATTGTCGTTGTAGACAAAAAGAGAATAATCACCAGCACGAAGATAATCAAACTCAAACTTGCCGTTATGAGATGTCTTTGTCTTATCGTCGTACACATCATTCTCGTCGCCCCCGTATATCAAATATACGTCGACGTCGGAAGCGATGACAGTGTCGCGGACAAATCTATAATCATCTCCAGATTTAGCGATATCGCCACCGTCTACTACCTTATAGATAATTCCTGAAATTTTTGCCTTTCCTCCCTCTCCTTCCTCATCAGAGCAAGAGATGAAAGACGCGAATGACAATACAGTCAAAAGAAGAAATAATTTACTGAATATCTTCATATCTTTTTGTTTGAGAATCAATAATCCTGATGACCGAAATAATCATCGTCAATGTTCAAGCCTTCCGCTTCGATTTCCTCAGCGTCGAAACCATCACTACCATACTCGTCAAGATAAACGCCGTCGTCTGCCGCAGACAAGAACTTGTCGTTGTAATCCATATCCTCGATCTGCTTTGGAGCGTCACCCTTGCTCTTTACACATTTAGGGACAAGCATTGTGCCCTTCTTGATTGATGTCAACTCGATAAAGAACATTCTCTCGTTAAGGCTGTCGAACATGAACAACAATCGCTGTCCCTTATCCTGAACCAACTCCTCCAAACGAGTCTCTGCCATGATATAATTGTCCTCATCTGAGGCAGTGAACTTCATCTCCATCAAAGTGATCTCTGTCTCTCTCTCCCAACCGTCGTCGCAGATAAAGAAAGAGGTCATTTGATCTTTTGTGTAACCAACAGAATCCAACAATACATCGTTGAAATCCAAGAATGTGCTCTCTGCATCGATTTCGATCACACGTGCAAATTTATCACTTTCGTTTGATATGATAGTAAAACTGTATATCATAATGTTATTTTTTAACGCTTTTTATCGTTTTTTGTTTATTTCAACTCCTTTTCAATAGTCGAAACGCTTTCTCTGATCTCTCTGTCTGTCTCACAAAGATCCATTACAGTCTTCACTGCATGAAGCACTGTGGCATGGTCACGATTACCAATCTGCTCTCCGATAACAGTCAAAGAGCTCTTCGTGTACTTTCTTGCAAGATACATCGCAATCTGGCGAGCCTGCACAACATCACGCTTTCTCGACTTTGTCTGGATCTCATTCACCGAAAGCTTGTAATAATCGCAAACCTTCTCCTGAATATCGCTGATGCTTAATGTCTTCTCTCTGAAAGTGACCATCTCACTTACGATACGAGAAGCCAACTCAATATTAATTGGCGCGCCAAGGAACATTGACTGAGCCAAAATAGACGCAATGACGCCATCCAACTCACGCAAATTGTCTGGGACTCTCTCTGCCACGAATCGTAGGACATCGTCAGGAATCTCTACGCCCTGCTCTTTTGTCTTCTCCTTCAATATAGCATACTTCAAATCGAAATCAGGAGAGGCCAACTCCGCCTGCAATCCCCATTTGAAACGGGACAAAATACGCTGCTCGAATCCTTGGATATCTTTTGGAGCCTTATCCGCTGTGATTACAACCTGCTTGCCTGACTGGTAAAGATGGTTGAACACGTTAAAGAACAAATCTTGTGTGGCTGTCTTGTTTCCACCGATCTCTTGAATATCGTCGATGATGAACACGTCTACACTCTGGTAGTACGATAGCAATTCCGGAATCTTCTGCTCCATCACAGCACGCTGCATGAAGTTCAAGAAATCATTAGCAGTCAAATATAGCACGTTAAGATCTGGATGAGCCTTGACACAGGCCATACCCAAAGCATTAACCAAGTGAGTCTTTCCTAGACCAGAATGACCAAACACGAATAGCGGATTATAGAACTGAGCTCCTGGTTTCTGAGCAACATTGGCAGCAATCTTTCTGGCAAATGTATTGCTCTTTCCCTCAATGAAATTACTGAATGTCCACTGCCCGTTCAGATGATTGTCGAATGAACGACGGCGAACCGCAAATGGATCGTATCCAGGCTCCTGAAGTTTGGCAGGCTGTGATACCGATACAGAGTCGCTCTCGTTGCGACTTGCAACGACTTTAACTCTCCACTTAAGATTTACCTTTCCGAAACTCTTTCCGATATATGCAGTAAGGATTGGAGAGAAATACTCCTCCAAATATGCACGTACCATATCACTCTCTACGGCAAGGACTAAGTTTCCATCTGAAAAAGACACTGGCACTATTGGTTCAAACCAAGTGACATATTGTTCGTTGGAAACAATATCCTTAATTCGCGAGAGACATTCGTTCCATCTCGTTTGACATTCATTCAAGCTTTCATTCTGCTCCATATCAATTGCTATATTTTTGTCCTAATCGTGATTTACTAAATGATTTACTATTTCTTACTTCTTAGCCGGAGCAATCTCCTCTACCTCACCTTTTTTCTTACGGTTGAATAGAGAGAACTGAACATAACGGCCAGGATTCTTTTCCAAGTCTTGCAACAACGAATTTGCGCTGTTTGCTGTGCTTGACAAGTTATTATACAAAGAAGGGTCTTTAAGCAATAGGCTGATCGAACCACTTCCGTTCTGGATTTCATTAGATAGTGAGTTTAGACTTGTCAAAGTAGTGTTGGCTTTTGTAAATGTCAACTGGAAGTCTACCTTGCTCAAGTTGTCTCCAACCTTGTTGAATGTAGTCACCATAGTGCGGGCGTCTGTCAACAATGGCTGAATATCATTTGACATCATAGTATTGAACTTAACTGATGCACTCTTCAAATTAGTTGTGATGTCGTAGAAGTTATCAATTGATTTAGATAGTTTCTGATCGTTGCTTATCATGCTCAAAGATAGCATCAAAGAATCAAGCTGAGGAATGATCTCTGCGACTCTTGGCATAATCTCATTTGAAACAGCGTCAAGCATTCCTGGCACGAATAGAGACGGAATTGTGTCTCCCGTCTTGTAATATTCTCCAGTACCGTCACTCTTCAAATCAAGCGACATATTGGCACCACCCAAAAGTTCACAAGCGAGCAACGCTTTTGATCCCTTTGGCAACTTTAGCTGATTGTCACACTGGAGCTGAACCACAACAGGAGCTGTTGGATCATCATAATTATAGTCGATTGAGTGAACATTTCCGATAGCTACACCACGAGACGTGATCTTGCTCGACTCTAACAATCCATTTACATTCTCAAATTTAGCGAAATAGAGATTGCTGGGGGTCATGACCTTGACTCCCTTCAGATAGTGGATTCCGAAATAAAGCATAGCCACAGTGGCTATGACACACAATCCAATCAGAAATTCTCGACTATATTTAAAGTTCATTGTTATATAATTTTTCTTGTTCTTTGTTTTCTATTTCAAATACGGACGGGCTTCTGCTCCGACCAATTTTTCGCCGTTCTTGAACACCACTATGAAAGCGTCAGGAAATTCCAGTTTAGCTTTCCTACGTAGCAACTGAGCGTCAGCAAAAGTTTTCTCTTTACCATACATATACTTGTAGAGATCTCCTTCCTGCATCTCAATGGCCGGCGTACAAGACTTGAATTTCACAGAGTTAGCAGGCAATTTTTTATTCGACGAGAAGAGTTGAACTCGATACACAATTTCATCCTCAACTTGTTCATCTTTTACTTCGTCTATTGTCTTGCTCTTCTTTATGAACTCATCCTTATACATCACAATTGCCTGATATATAGACAACGCGACTTTCTCTATGTTTTCCTCTTTCGACAGGTATTCCTCCTCAATAGTGTTGGAAAGATACCCCATCTCCACCAAAACTCCTGGCATCAAAATATGCTTCAACACCCAGAAATTGGCTTGTCTCACTTCCCTGTCAACACGGTCGGTATTCTCCTTAAACTGGGATTGGACCAACTGTGCCAAACGAATACTCATCTCTCCACCGCTTCCGGCGTCGAGCATCATATTGCTAAAAATGAAACTTTCATCTGTATCATCCTTGAAGTTGTACTTATTGCTATAGTTCTCTTCAAGTTCAGCCACTTTATTCTCTCGAACAGACACATCGTTTCTGCTCTCTCCCAACGTATAGGTCTCAAATCCATTGACCGCCGTAGCTTCAGACGCATTGGCATGAATGGAAATGAACAAATCCGCCTGAGCTCTGTTGGCTATCTTTGGTCGCTCATCCAACGGAATGAAAAAGTCTTTTTTTCTCGTATAGATGACTTCAGTGTTTTCATCGGGCTTCAATAGCTCGCCAACTCTTAGTGCGACTTTCAAATTCAAATCCTTCTCATAGACCTTCTTCTTAATTCCGATGGCTCCGCAATCTCGGCCACCATGACCTGGGTCTAGGACTACCTTGAACTTTTCAGCCGACACACTCTGCAACGACAAAAGCAACGTTACAGCAATGAAACTCACTATTTTATAAGTCAAAGCACGCATTGCACAAGAAAACACGTTAGCAAAGATAAAAATAAATTTTTATTTCACCACCTCAAAATGCATCAAACAAATTATATCTTTAAACGATCCATAGTAGCGATCAGTGCGCAACACTTCGTCAAATTTATAATTATCAACAAGTTTAGTCTCTGAATCTGCATCAAAATAATGCTGAAAATCTTTTTTCAAAACTATCATATATCCTTCCGTCGGTTTTTCCTTCCAAAACAGATGGACTCGATCATTAAGATAGTAGTCAAGTTCAAAAAAATGAAGCGGACTGCCATTCGGTGTCAAGTCGACAGGCAAAAATGAATATATATTCCCCTCCGGAACTACCTTTTCTATCTCCGACGCGAAGTGTTTTACACTCTTTGTATTTAACACCGTTGGCAAATATACGGCATCTAATAAAGCGAAGAAGATTATTGAAAGTGCAACCATCGCGGTCATTAATTTCTTACGTGAGAAATAATAAGTCAACACTCCCACCACAAGTATCGCTATCGCCAAAATAATTTTGCTGTATCCTGCCAACGCTTCTACCATTGCGAAATCTGTATCTTTCTTCGGATAAACCGACGTAGGAACAATTCCGAACACAAGCGACAGATGAATAACGAAAACTGTGATTATTAATCCGACCAAGATGTTCTTGAATATCTTACATGCTTTTGGGAACTCAAGAGCAAGATATTTGATATACTCTGCAATAAAATAAGCAATGAATGGGAATGCCGGCATCAGGTAGACGCTTCTTTTACTCTTCGGAATACAATAGAACAACACAATCAAGACTCCACAAAGCAGAGTGTATAATCTAACGTCGGACATTGAAGTCAATTCGTTGTACTTCTTTTTCAACCATCCTTTGATTCCTAATCCTTTGTCGAAAGAGTAGGATTTCCAAGGCAAAAAAAACAATGAGATCAATAGGACGATTGTCCAAGGCAAAAAGCCTGAGATCAGGTAGACAAAATTTATTATCGCCGGGCCTTCGTGCGACTCGTAAGTCATTGTTCCAGTCAGACGTCCGACATTTTCTTCATACACAAGTGCCCAGAAGCTGTCTCCCCCTTGCTGATAAGCGGCATAATACCATAACGCAGGAGCTATCATTGAGATTATCGCCACCAACGCAAGTTTCCATACTATTGTCCATAACTTCACGCCTCGCATAAGCAAGAAGACAGCAAACACGGCACATGGAAGACACACTCCAATCGGTCCCTTTGTCAATGTGGCGCAACTCATAGATACCAAAGCCATCCAAGGGAGCTGCTTCATTCCGTTTTTCCACCAAATGAAGAGCAGATACTGTGAGCAGACCATCGCCATAGTAAGCACCATGTCGACGCGACAATTCATTCCAGCTCTGTGGAGTTCAAAGGTAGATATGGAAACCATCGCTGTAAGCATAGCCAATTTCTTATCGGCAAACTTAGCGTAGAAGGCGAAGGTAGCTGCAATCATAGCCACAAATGATAAAGCAGATGGCACTCGCGACGTAAATTCGCTAACACCACCCAATATCATCGAGACAATAGTTATGCACCAATGGAAAAATGGCGGCTTGAACGGTATATCGCCACCATTATTTATAGGAAGAATCCAATTATCCTGCAACAACATCGAAAGGCTCACCACTGCCTCTCGAGGCTCACCCTTTGTATGAAATTCGTTTAGACCAATGAACGGCAACACTGTAAGCAATGCTATGACTGCCACCAGCAACGTCGCCTTTTTTGTGTTCATCGAATCTATCATCACAGTTTACTTTCTCTTTGTAAATACGAAATCCAAACTTGGACGTTTCTTCTCGTTTTTCTCCTCACTTGAATTGAAACGTATAGCGCTTGTTGTAAGCATCTGCTTATAGAATGCAGTCTCGCCGATTACAGTGGCTGTAACAGGCAACACAACCAAATCATCAAACACATTGACATTGCCTTTCAAATATTGCTGGGCAGCAAACGCGAGATCAAAATTATACGAGCAAGAAGCCGTGTCGAAAGATGCCTGAAATGAAGTCAACGCATCCGGATTCTCATTGTTGTAGAAGAAATCAACAATTTTGTCGCGCTTGATCATCAATAGATATGGAGACGGTGATTTACCCAACTTAGTCTTCCAGTTGATTTTCTCCACAGGTAATCTCAACTTTGCCGAATTAAACATAACATTCGACAATTCATTTGGTCCAACAGTCTTCACTACGCTATCCATAACCTCAGCGAACGGGATTGTAACATTTGAGTACAAGCCTGCTGGAGTATAAACGTAAGAGTATGGAGTTCCTTCCAAAGCTGTCATTTTCTCTTCCAAATCAGGATGAGAGAACAAGTTTACCTGGCTGACTCCCTTGTTAGAAGTAAGTAAAAAGCTTGACACCAAAGGGTTGATAGATCTTCCATTGACTTTGATGCTTCGTCCTGTTACCACAGTGTCTCTATAGTCATACTTTGTATAAATATCACCGTCAAATGAATAAAACACCTGTAATCCCACGGATGTGCAAGTGACTACAGCACCTTCATTGAAAGAGTGAGACAAATAAAATCCTTTATATAGTTCACAGAACTCCTCTTGAGTAGAAACCGTCTTTTTAACATAGACGTCCATCAGTTTCTGAGCGTAATCGTCAGAAAGCTTTATTCTAATAACCTTATCACCACAGACTCTATATGTGGCGGAACCTAAGTATTCCGATTTGTCGCAATAATCCTCCACCTTCATGTTAGAGAATGCGCGGTTCATCGGAGGCAAAGTCTTGTTCAATCCATAAAGTTTGACAGACTGAAGCGCTGTGCTGTCGCCAACATAACTTGATGAATACTGAGCGTAGAACACGACAGAGTCAACCTTGACATCACGTCCATTACGGATCGAGTCAATTGTGCCATAATGGTCGTCGATCGCGTTCAAAATTCCTTCCGTAATACCGGAAACGGAACTCGAAGTAGACACGCTCAAGTCTGGGATTTTAATATTGCCAAGACGACCGTCAATCTGAGTCATGAATTCCGCGCGGGTGATTCCAAACACATCGTCGGCATACTGGCCAAGATATAGGTAATCCGACTTTGCCAACACCGAATCGCATTTCTCAGTGGCGGAAGAGCAATACACTCTTGCCGAATGCGTCGACATAAAATCCTCGTCTGGCTGGACAGACAAACCGATACCGTCGTCATCCTTGCAAGAAGATAGGGCAAACGACGAAAGGCAAGAAATATATAAAAAGATTTTTTTCATTACAACTTAGGACTACTTGCTACCTTATCGTACAAAGCATCAATTGGATCGACGTAATTCTCACCCTGGTATGGCACGAATCTGTCTCCCATATTCTGAAGGTCTGCCATCAATTCAGGGTTGATATTCTCACTTCCCTGAACAGCTCCGTCGGAATACTTCAACGCAAAACGAGTAAGGTCGACAAAACTAACCTCTTTATCCTTGATATCTGCGACGTCTTCATCAGAGATATCATTGATTTTCAACTTTTCAGCGAATTTTGCTGAAAAATTATTCTTGAAATCATCGTTATACACAGAGTAAACGATACGTGAATCCTTGAAGAAAGGATCATTATTATAAGCGCGCTTAATGTAGATAGGAGCCAGCGCCGCAATCCAACCGTGACAGTGGATCACATCTGGCGACCAACGTAGTTTCTTAACTGTCTCAAGAACTCCACGAAGGAAGAAAATCGCACGGTCCTCATTGTCCTCAAACTCATTTCCATCCTCATCAACAACATCACACTTACGCTGGAAAAAGTCCTCGTTATCGATAAAGTAGACCTGCATACGCGCCTGCTGAATAGAGGCTACTTTGATGATCAAAGGATGGTCTGTGTCGTCGATACAGATATTCATGCCGGACAAACGAATAACCTCATGCAACTGGTTTCTACGCTCGTTGATGTTACCAAACTTAGGCATGAAAATTCGTACTTCCTTGCCTTTTTCCAAAATTGACTGAGGAAGCTGCCTACACAAATCTGCACGTACAGTCGACGGCAAATATGGGGTAATCTCTTGCGAAATGTATAAAACTTTTAGTGCGCTCATCTGCGATTTTATAATTATAGAATATACAAAAGTAGTCAAAAATGCTCAAACTTTGGCTCGTTTGCCCAAAAAAATAATTTTTTATGTTCTATAATAACTTTTTAATGACTACTTTTGTGATGTCTTTTTAAAAATACAAGTACATGAAGATTGTAAAAAGAACATCTGAGTTGGAAGTCTTGGTTTCTCTATTCAAGGAGCTTGGGCTTAAAATCGGTCTCGTACCGACTATGGGTGCGCTTCACAACGGACACGCATCATTGGTGAAGAAAGCGGTTGCAGAGAACGACGTGGTTATCGTCAGCATTTTCGTCAACCCTACTCAGTTCAATAATAAGAACGACTTGGCTACTTACCCTCGCACCTTGGAAGCCGACTGTGCTTTGCTTGAGAAGATGGGTGCCAACATCGCGTTCGCCCCTACTGTTGAGCAGATCTATCCTTACCCTGACAATCGTCAGTTTGATTTCACTCCGCTCGACAAGGTGATGGAAGGTCCTATGCGTCCAGGCCATTTCAACGGTGTGGCTCAGGTGGTTTCTCGTTTGTTCGACATCGCACAGCCAAACAAGGCTTACTTCGGTGAGAAGGACTACCAACAGTTGGCAATCATCCGTGAGATGGTACGCCAGTATGAGTATCCAATCGAAATCATCGGATGTCCTATCATCAGAGAAGACGACGGTATGGCGTTAAGCAGCCGTAACATGCTTTTGTCTGCCAACGAAAGACAAATCGCTGTCAGAATCTCCCAGACTCTTGCAAAGAGCCAGTCTCTTTTGAAGGAGAAGAGCGTGAAGGAGCTTCAGCAGTGGGTGATCGACGAGATCAACAAAGGCGGAGAGCTTGAGGTTGAATACTACGAAATCGTCAACGGCACTACCCTACAGCCAATCAGCAGCTGGAACGACTGCGAAAATCCAGTGGGTTGCATCACAGTGTACTGCGGCAAGGTAAGACTAATTGACAATATCCAATATAAAAAATAAAGACGATGTTTGTTCAGATCCTAAAATCAAAGATTCATAGAGCCGTTGTGACGGAAGCCAATCTCAACTACATCGGCAGCATAACAATTGACGCCGAGCTTTTGGACAAGGCTGGTATCCTGCCAAACGAAAAGGTATATATCGTCAACAATAACAACGGTGAGAGATTCGAGACTTACGTTATCCCAGGAGAGAGAAATTCTGGTGTCATCTGTCTTAACGGAGCGGCAGCAAGAAAAGCAGAGGTCGGCGACGTCGTTATCATCATGGCTTACGGTTGGATGACTGAGGAAGAGGCTCAGACAAGACAGCCTAAGGTTGTGTTCTTGGATGCCAAGACAAACAAAATGGTGTAATGCTGAATTCTAAATAATAAAAAATAGACGCAATTTTTATTGCGTCTATTTTTTTATAATATCATAACAAAAAAAGAATGCACCAATTTCTTGATGCATTCTTCAAATTATACTTTAATCAATCAGATTATTTCTTGATGATTGTCTTAGTGAAGACCTCACCACCGTAGATTGCGCGAAGTACAAGCTGACCTGACACAACGTCAGTAGTGTTAAGAGTGATTACATTATCACCAGCCTCAAGGTTGTACTCACCAAAGCCCTTGATCAAACGACCTGTTGCATCCAAAATCTCCAATGAGACGGTAGAAGCTTTTGGAGCATTAATCTGAGCGTTTAGAACTGTCTTGAATGGGATAGGATAAGCACTCATCTCAAACTCACCCTCAGCGTCAGCCATATATGAATCCATTGAGAATGACTTCAAGTTCTTCAAAGCTGTCTGAGTCTGGTAGTAAGCCTCCTCAGTGTGGCTCTTTCCGCAAGCGCAGTTGCAATCACTCTGAGTATCGCTGATGATAGCGATCATGACTGGGTATCTTACACCTGGAGCAAAATACTGGTAACGTGTTGTGTGGATATCGTAGTTAGAAGAACCAAACTGCTGCTTGTAAATCTTCTCTACCTTTACACGAAGAACGTCATTGTAAGTTGTTCCGTCTGGCAATGTCAAAGTACCCCACGCATCTGCTGATGTGAAATACTGTCCCTCGATTGGATAAGTAGCACCTGAATTCTCAGTGTAGATACCATCCATCGAACCTGTGCGGATATCACCGTATGAGAATGGGAAAGGAAGATCGACGATTGGCTCGTTGAACTCAATCTTTGCGCTCTTCGACTGCAATCCCCAATACATCTTGGCATCCTTGCTGATCTCGAAGTAAGTGTCTTTCTCACCACCCTCGTCGCAAGCGAACAAAAGATTTGAAGACGCTACATTTAGATTACCCATTGGCTGTCCATAGTTCACATTCTGGTTCAACACCATTGTGCCCATCTCCTTTGCTCCTGAGAAATCCCAAACCTGATTAGCACCCTTCTCACTCTTATCTACATAGTCAAACTTAGTCAAAGTGCGTGAATCACCCTGAATAAGTCCGTTCATCTTGTATGTCACTGTAGTCTGTGCCATAGCAGAAACTGCCATCATAGCACCAAAACAAATCGATAAACTCTTTTTCATATCCTTATACTTTTACTGTTAGTTCAAAACTTATCTCTGCAAATATATAATTAAAATATGAAACATCAACGTTTCTAAGCAAATTTAAAATAAATTAACTCAATCATTAACCAATAATTGATTCAATCTTTCCGGCAGTTCCGCGAATGGAAATAAAGAAATTCCGTCGTCATTACGGGAGATACAAATATGTTGGATTCCATTGCTCGCCACAAGAATCGGGACTGGCAATTCACGGTTATATGTAAAGATTTGATCCATAACCTTTTGCGAAAGTTGAACCGACGGTGCCTTGAATTCAAAAATAGCTATTGGTTGCAGACGTGAGTTATACACCACCGAGTCGCAACGCTTCTTCATTCCGTTAATCTCCACCACCTGCTCGTTAGCCACCAAAGCACGGTTGATCCCGGCAGCACTGATCACATACTCCATCATAGTCTGACGCACATACTCCTCCGGCGTAAGTTTAACCCACTTGCGTCGACAGCCATCAAACACATATAATCCGTTGGATTCCCTTTTGACATTTAGGTTACACTTGGGAAGTGCTAATTCCATATTTTTTTCTATTTTTGCAAAAGTTCGCCACAAAAGTAAAAACAAAAGTCTAAATTCTTAAAATATGGCTACAAAAAGTTCAGATGCAGACGCAAAAGATATAATTGCAAGCGTGAAGGCTGGAAACATCAAGCCTATCTATCTGCTGCACGGTGAGGAGCCGTATTATATCGACGTGGTGGCTGACTATCTTGAGAACAACATTGTGGCAGAGGAGAACAGAGACTTTGATTTCTCGGTGCTTTACGGTGGAGATGTCAAGATGCAGGATGTGCTTGCAGCAGTGTCGAGCTACCCTATGATGAGCGACTATCGTTTGGTAGTGGTACGTGAGGCTCAACAAATCAGGGAGAAAGATTATGACTTGCTGCATATGTATGCCAAGAAATACAATCCAAAAGCGGCCTTGGTACTTTGTTGCAAACATAAGAAGCTCGACGCCAGAAAAGGCTACTTCAAGGAGATTCAAAAGATCGGCGTCGTGATGGAAAGCAATAAAATCTACGACAACCAAGTGCCTACTTTTATTGTCAACTATGTCAGAGAGCGTCAAAAGGACATCAAAGATCAAGCGGCTCAGATGCTAAGCACCCTCGTCGGGCCCAATCTTAAACTTCTTGCGACGGAGTGCGACAAACTGATTCTGTCATTTAAAGGCGACGAGAGCACAATCACTGAAGAGATGGTGCAGAAAATCGTAGGAATGAACCGTGCATTCGACACCTACGAATTACTTAACGCAGTGGTTGCCAAAGACATACAGAAAGCCAACACTATTGCGCTTGTTGTGGCGGGAGACAAAGTGGAACTTCCAGCAATCGTACCTGCTTTCTTCTCGTTCTTCCAAAACCTTATGGTATTCTACAAATATTGCAGAAACATGGACGACAATTCAGCAGCTACAAAAATGGGAGTACGTCCATTCTTCGTCAGACAATATCGTGATGCCACAACCAAATACAATGGTTTTCAGGTGCTTAAAATAATCAGCATTCTTCGCGAGTACGACATGAAGAGCAAAGGCGTCGACATTATGCCTGGTACAACCAACAGCCAACTTCTGCAGGAGATGATCTACAAAATCATGCATTGCAACGGCAGAAACGACGCTTTCTAA
>DCIP01000154.1 GCA_002317115.1 Candidatus Scybalocola fimicaballi | reverse complement strand
GGAGCCCTGCCATTACGAGTTGGACGTTTGATGAACCAATAGAACAAGAATGGCTGCAAAGAGTATGCGATAATCACTGTTGCCGACATACCTACCAATGTTGCGAATCCGATACTCTTCATCGCTGGATGTGTGGCAAACAGTAGTGATGAAATTCCGACGATAAGCACGAATGCTGAGAATAGGATAGCAGTCTTGTGGTAAACAAGCAACTGCTTCTTCGTACGGAAATTAGATAGCAATCCGTCCATGATGAAGATAGAGTAGTCAACTCCGATACCATAGATGAATGTGCTGATTACAATATTTACCAAGTTAAACTTGATTCCCAAGATTGCCATGATTCCAAGCACGATGTACCAACTCAACTGCATTGGCACGAAACCGATAGCGGCAAGTGTTGTGCTGCGGAATGAGAATAGTAGAACCAAGAACACGAAGATACTTGAAATCATCAAAGCGACAGTGAAGTCGTTGTTCATGATCTCTACCAACGCATTTGTATAGTAGAATGGATCGATGATGACGAAACGTCTTGCTCCAGAAACCTCAGTCTCGACGATACGGTCTGTGACCTCATTCTTATCTGATGGCTTCAACTGAACAGGCGTGAATAAGATGTACTTGCCGTCAGTTTTCTCAATCATATTTGATTTCAATCCACTTGGGAATGCATCTGATTCAAATAGGGAAGTTGGCTCGTACTGAGTATTCAACATGCCCCAGAAAGGTTGGAAGAAATCCATTGAGAATCCATATTTAGGACACTCAGCAGCCATCAATGCGTTAAGCTTCTCTGCACGTTTCTCTTTTCCATACCAGAAATTATTCCAAGTCTCGATTCTACGTAGCTGCTCTGCTCTTGTGATGAATAGAGACGCTGTGTTGCCATAGCTTGAAACTTTTTTGTTTGTCTTCTGATTCTCCAACTCTGCGTAAAGAGTCTTGTTGAATGTCAATGCAGAATCAAGATCCTCATCGATAGTCGCATAGTAGATTGTGCGATATTCTTTAGTTGAATGTTCTGCAAGAAGTTCCTGACTCTCCAATACACGTGGCTCATTATAACCGATGTTCTTCAAGTCAGTATCAAAATCCACATAATTTTTTGCAAACACGCAGATGATGCTAATCACGAAGATAGAAATGATCAACCACATCTTCTTCTCGAATGGGTATGAGTTGATCTCCTCCAATTTCTTGAATGCCTTCTCGTTCTTCTTGTTTCTGTTGACATTGAAGAAATGAGGCAAGAATACAAGTGAGAAGAATGTTGTTCCGACCAATGCTAACGACGCGAATTTACCGAAGTCACGAAGCAAAGATGCCTCTGTGAACATAAGACTCATGAACGCTCCGATAGTAGTCAAACATCCAAGGATGACTGGTGTAGTCTGGTCTTTGATTACCGTTTCTGGATCTGACACATACTTGTAGTGGACAAGCACGTGTAGACAGTAACTTAATGCTACTCCAAGCACTACGCCTCCGATACCCAACGCAAGCAATGACATTGAGCCTTGATACATGTGAAGTGTTGCAAGTGCGAAGAATGCACCGTAGACAACAGGAAGTAGAAGCATCGGCAATGTATCCCAGTTTTTGAAGCAGAACCAGATTACGATGCAGATGAATACCATTGAAATTGATAGTGTGCCTCCTAAATCTTTCTTAGTCTGACGTGAGTTGTACACGCTCTGTACTGGAGCTCCGTGATAATAGATGTCGACGTCGGGATGCAAACTTGCGAATTCTTTAATCGCGTCTTCCATCTCTGTTACCAATTTCGCTGATTTCTTTGAGTCTGTCGACGCGAATCCTGGCGACATAAATGCAACACACAAAGCTGAGTCTGGAGTGTAGAAATGCTGATTGATCATAGCATAGCTTCCGCCAAGACCTTCTTTCATCTTGCCGACCTTGCTTAGCAATACATCCTTCATTCCAAGTGGATCACGAGCCACAAGTTCAGACAACCCCATCATAGGAGAGTATACCATTGCTGCATTACGTTCCATTGATGCTTTCACAGCCTCTGGAGCAAGCAATGAGTCAATTGCAACGTAGTCGTCATACTCAAGATAAGTAGGCAAACTCTTAGATAGGTAGTCCATGGCTCCCATCATCACGGTGTTGTCGATCTTGTAAAGAAGGTCTGCGATGTATTTGTTGGAACTGTCACGTGTCGTCAAAGTGTCCATGTATTCGTCGCAACGCTCTGCTAATGTTTGATAATCAACAGAATCTGATGTTGGTTTGAATACCAAATAGATCTTGTCCTTAACTTTCAAGTTGGAGAATACAAGATCCTCACCACCTTCGTTTTTAGGTTGTGGAAGCAGACGTGTGATGTCTTCTTCGTATGTCATTTTTGTGCCTTCGTAGATGAAGGCTGCAAAACTAACAAAGAGCAAAACATACATTAATAGTTTGTTTCGCTCTAAAAAATGATATATCGCTAATGCTATGCGTGCCATTTTGTATCTCTCTTATTGCACTTTTTTTAGGTCACCCTTTAGTGTTAGGAATGTTGTTTCTCCACTTTCGATAGTACTCTTTACCTTGAATGATTCCCCCTCATCTGTCAGTGAGAATACGATGTCAAGATTAGGGTTTTCGCTTGGAGTGATTAGTGAAGAAAACTTTATCTGCTTGATTTCTGATATGAGCAGCTTCACTCCTGTGGCCTCTTGAATACACTCACGTATCATCTGTGTGCTGCAAACTCCTGGACATACTGGCATTCCTGGGAAGTGTCCGTTGTAAACCTCATGGTTCGGATTCAACTTCACTGAATAGCGGAAACCGTCGTCTGTAGCAACCTTGTTTGTGATTTCAAAATAACTGTTAAGCAACATTGCAATTATTGTTTTTACACCTTAAACCTTCTTCGCAAAACCGTATTTCTCTTTCCAGTCTTGGTAGAATTTAGGTGTTGATATTTCCAACTCGCTGCCTGTCATCCACAACTGTGTCGTGCGGGCAGTAAGTATTAGTTTATGTGTTTCTTCTTTCGGAGAAAAAGCCTCTTCATCCGAAAGTTCTTTATTTTCAAGTTTATACAAAGAGTAGTCGAACACAAGTTTTGCACCTCTTGTCGGCACATATCTTGTCTCCAACACCAATGTGTCGTCCACTGTGGCTGGCGATTTGTATTGAAGGTTGACTTCGACTATCGGCGCTATCAAACCGGCTTTGAACATGTCGTTATAGCCGAGTCCATATCGTCTGCCGAACGCTTCTCTGCCGTCTTCCAAATATGCCACATAACTGCCATGCCATACGACACGAATTGAATCCACTTCTGAAAAGCGGACTGGGATTCTCACGTAATCCTTCAATTCTGCTGGTTTTGTTTCTGTCGTACTCATCGCAATTTCGTCGACGTGGATTTCTTACTCTTTGATGAAAATCTTCATTGTGCAGCTTGCTGCAACCTCACCGTTGACTTTAGCCTCAGCTGTTAGCAACGTGATGTTCATCACCACACTCTGAATTTTGATTTCTGTAAGGATTCTGTCTCCAGCCTTAGGCAGAAAATTCATCTTAAAATTCTTCACTTCTCCAATGAATCCGATTGGAGTCTCCTTTCCTTCCGCGATGGCGTTATAGCCGG
>DCIP01000093.1:1744-3778 GCA_002317115.1 Candidatus Scybalocola fimicaballi | reverse complement strand
ATTCTCTGGTTTGCCAAAGAATTTGATTACTTCAAGGCCCTTCCATGCGTTCTTTCCGTCGTGGACAAGCAGACCGACAGTAGGATCATTTAGTTTGTGAAGATTCTTTAGTTGTGTTCTCGAAATCACACGAGGCTCAGATTCTGACAAAAGAACTGCAATACCATTCTCTTTGTCCCAACAGCAACCGAAAGCATATCCAAAACTACCGTCTCTACAGATAAAGAGATACCACAAAGCTACAGCTCCATTATAAAGTTCTTTATCTGTAACAACATCTTTATGACAACTTTCAGGCAATCCAGATACGGTTCGTGCAATGACCTCGTAGTTCCATTTGTAATAGTCCAAGAGCAGATCCGTCACACAGTTTTTATACTTTTCCTCATTCTGCAGATAAGTTTTATAGGCTTCTCTTTGAACATCAAGAATGCCTTCTTTGTTAGTGTCTTGAACAACAAACATAAGATTTCCATCAGAATTTAGAAATGGAGTATCTAACTCTCCAACCCAAGAATCATCTTGAAAATCCAACTCGCCTAAAACCTCGTCATTTATAATATCATCCATAATAAATTTATATTTGTTTGTTTTTTAATAAAATAAATTTTGTTTTTTTTCGAGATTAATTCATTTTCCGACACACGCAATCCGATAAACGCCCCGGTTTAAATGATTCACGGCACAGGATCATAGCCGCTGCCTCCACCCGGATGGCATCTGCATATTCGTTTGATGGCAAGCCAACTGCCTTTAAGGATTCCATATTTCATTACTGCATCGACGGCATACTGGGAGCATGTCGGCGTGAATCGGCAAACAGGTGGGAAAAGCGGCGATATGCAACGCTTGTAGAAAAAAACAGGTATAAGGAATATTCGTCTTAGCCAGATCATAACGTCATTTTTCTGCCACAATAGCATTCAACTTTGTAATCGCAAGCTTCATCTTCTTGTCGAAGAAAGCATACGGTTCGATCTTCTGATCCACATAGATGAATGCTATGTGCATACCGAGGTTCTTTTCCATTAATGTCTGCACCAACGGATGTTTGTTGACTCTATAAGACTCTCGCATCAATCGTCGTAGTTCAACTCTTTGGTATGCTCTCTTGAATCGTTTCTTCTGGGCGATGACGACGATTTTGGCAGGAGCACCGTCTTTCTCGACGAATCGGTATGTGATTCGGAATGGAAAACACACGAACGATTTGCCGTCTGCGAATAGTGCATCCAGATCATTTTTTAGGCAAAGGTGTTCTGCCTTACGGAATGTGTTGCGGTTGTTGTTTTCCATATTACCTTTTAAATATAAGCAATTTAATGTTTGCCATTGGTTTCAAGGTTCATGTTTCAGGTTTCAAGACCTTGATTTCCAACTGAACATTGTATTTAGAATTAAGCAGCTTTTATTCTTTATATTTAACTCCTGTCACACCACTTGTGTTTAATGATTTAATAAAAGAAGCAATACTTTTGTTTAGAGCGATACAATCATTATATAGTTTAGTAGACGTCTTTACATCAATAAATCCAACATCATAAGCACGAATGACTTGAGAACGAACCTCTCCACATGAACCCTTTGCTATATAAAGAAAATTTTTGAACTCTTTGTTTCCATCTCTTTCAAATCCTTCAGCTATATTGTCCATAACACTTCCTGCTGCCGCACGAATTTGTTGGACAAAACGAGAATCGGATTTCCAGGGTTCCTTGCCAGTCTCATTATAAATATCCTTACTAAGATCTCGAGCCTTTTGGAAAATCACTAAATCCTCAAATTTTTCTACCTTAGCCATACACCTGAAACTTGAAACTTGAAACCTGAAACTTGAAACAAAAAAGCCATACTTGGCAGTACGGCTTATACTAATTGTCGAAGTTTCGATTACTTGTCAGCGTTCTCCTTGAAATACAAGTCCATTGCCTCAGCCATAGATTTTGCTTTCTCGTTTGGAGCGGCGATGTTCACTGTAAGTCCAGCCTCCTCTGCTGCCTTGACAGCTGTTGGTCCGAAGCATCCGATCTTGAT
>DCIP01000093.1:0-1677 GCA_002317115.1 Candidatus Scybalocola fimicaballi | reverse complement strand
CTGAAGAATACGAACATGTCATACTTGAAGTCAGGATCCTGTGTGAAATCAGTACTTACTGTACGATACATGATAGCCTTTGTATGAGGAATATCATTCTCATCCATCACAGAGACGATATCACCCTTGTGATCCTCCTGAATTGACTTGTTCTCATCATATACGTCAGATACGATAACCAAGTATTTCTCCGACTGATGCTTCTTAATAACATCTACAAGTCCCTGTACAGAACCGTCTTCAGAGAAGAAGATTTTACGCTTTCTGTAAGCTGTGTACTTCTGGATATACTGCGAAAGATTCTCAGATGTGAAGAAATACTTCATCGTCTCTGGAATATTGATTTTCATCTCTCCACATATTCTGAAGAAATTATCTACCGCTGTACGTGCAGTGAAAACAATAGCAGTGTGGTCGAGGATATCTACCTTCTGTGCACGGAACTCTTTTGCCGTGTATCCCTCAACCCTGATAAAAGGTCTAAAGTCGATTTTCACTCCATACTTTGCCTCAAGGTCAAAATATGGTGACTTCTCAGTAGCGGGTTTTGGTTGAGACACCAAAATCTTCTTTACCTTCATGTCAAATAAATTTTTCTATAAGTCTTATTTACAACTCGTTTTAAACTCTAGGCAATAGCCCTAACACGAAAAAAATCGCCACGGGTATCACTTCGAGGGTGCAAAGGTACAAAATCATATAGAAAATCGACGTTATTCCCCTCAAAAAATTAACAATTAACTTAAAATTGAAAGCAATTATTGCCAATCCGACTACAAATGCACCAAAATAGATGAAAAATGTCCGGTAGTTTTCGGGTGCGAAACTCAAACCTAACACTGATGGTATAAGCATCAATCCTGTCACTCTCACCAATACCATGAAGGCTTCGGACATGCTTGTGACGTCGGCTCCCTGGAAATAAATATACTCCAACAATGAGAGCATCATATTTTTTCCAACCACAAATATTATAACCGCCACGAAGAATATCCAAATGGATGCTATGGACATGCTGTTTGCCAAAAACAGATATAATGCAGATGTCACCACTCCAAGCGCAGACAAAAGGAATTTATATTTCGAATTCTGCAGCCACTGGATTCCAAAGATACTTCCGTCTGTATTTGGATTGATAAACGACTGCAATTCCGAGAATATGGCTTTCTTTCTGTCTCTGATAACGATGATATAAGCCACAAAAAGGACAAACAATGCCGGTGTAAACCACCATGCGTTATTGATTGTTTCCGGTAATTCTTTACCGTCGATCTTGATTATTTCTCTCTTTGGAGCTGGCTTTTCGACGGGAATAAATGCGACGCTGTCTTTTGCCAGTGAATCGTTGGCAAGAGAATCGTTCTGAGCTGCCAAACTATCTGTCCCAAACTGACGATATGCCACATAAAGGGAGTCGTTAGTGGTGTTTGATGCTTCCGGCTTAGATATCAGTTTGTCGACGTCGATCTTGATATTCGGTATCTCTGCCTTTTGTGTTGCGACAGGATTATTGACATCAGCCGTCTTAGCCGAATCAACGACACTCTTCTCAATTGGCTTAACATCAAATTGTAACGCTGAGAAATCAATATTCTTTGTCTCGACGGGAGTCTCCTTGACATCTGTTTTAGTCTCAGCCTGAACTGGCTCAACTGTCTTTACTTCGAATTTTAAGGC
>DCIP01000138.1:2333-9987 GCA_002317115.1 Candidatus Scybalocola fimicaballi | reverse complement strand
GCCGACCGTACTGACACTGATTTGTACGCGTTGGCCAACAACTATGTTTCAGTCGTCCCCGTCACCACGGATATGACTTTGAGATTTTGTCCAGAAAGAAAAAAATAGAAGATTATATGTCAGAATACAATAAATTCTATATAGACGCCAACGGCAATATCGGCACAAAGAAGAGTGGCGATAAATTTATGTATGGATTCCTAATCGGAACTATCGTGCCTATCATTTTATTCATGGTGCTTATCTATGGAATGACACACTATGAAATTTCGGAATTGGTGGCCTATTCGTGGAAAGCGGCAGGAAACTCACTTTTCTTGCCAATCGTGATCGGATCCCTTATGCCTAACATGTTCGTCTTCTTCTGGATGTATAAGACAGAGAGATGGAATATGACACGAGGATTGGTGGTCGCTACATTCTTTTTGTTAGGTCTCTTTGCCGCACGAGCTTATATTAAATTCTAAGGCAGATGAAATACTTCATAATAGCAGGAGAGGCTTCTGGTGATTTGCACGCGTCGGGCCTTCTTAAAGCGTTGAAAAATAGAGACTCTGAGGCTCAGTTTATGGGACTCGGTGGCGACATGATGCACGACGAGGGCTGCACCCTTGTCAAGCACTATCGTGACATGGCCTACATGGGTTTCGTTGCCGTTATCACTCATTTTGGCAAGATCATGCAGAATATGAAGGATTGCAAGAATGCGATTATGGAATTTCGTCCGGACATCGTGATCTTGGTGGATTATCCAAGCTTCAACCTTCAGATTGCTGAGTTTGTAAAGAAGAATCTTCCTGGCGTCCCTGTCCATTATTATATAGCTCCGAAGCTATGGGCGTGGAAGGAGTATCGTCTAAAGAATATCAAGAAATACGTCGACAGAGTCTATTCGATTCTGCCATTTGAGATAGAGTGGTTCGGAAAACGCGGATATCAAGTTGATTACGTGGGAAATCCATGTGCCGACGCGGTGTATAACCGTCCCGACCAAGACGAATCGTTCGACTCGTTTGTGACGTCGCAATATCTCGACAACAAACCGATCATCGCTCTTTTGGCTGGAAGCCGAGTGCAGGAGATCAAGACCTCTCTTCCGAAAATGTTGGCAGCCACAAAGAATATCGAAGGCTATCAGCTTGTGATTGCGGGGGCACCGTCGATCTATGATAAACTTTACGACAAAATCATCGCTGAATCAGGGGCAAAGGCGACGGTGGTGCACGACGCTACTTACCGTCTGCTTACACAGGCAAAAGTGGCTGTCGTATGTTCGGGCACCGCAACATTGGAGACAGCCTTGGTGGGAACACCACAGACAGTCGTTTACCACATCGGTGGAGGCAAGTTTGTCCATAAATTCTTGAATCTTTTCATCCACGTCGACCAAGTGTCACTTGTGAACCTTATTGCCAACCGTAAGATGGTGAAGGAGTTGATCATCGAGAATTTCACACCGGAAAAGGTTGAGGCGGAGGTCAGACGTCTGCTTACCGACGAGGCTCAGCAGAAGATGAAGGAAGATTATGCGGAGCTTCGTAAGATAGTGGGAGAGGCTGGTGTCGGCGATAGAGCAGCAATTAAGATTATTGAGTCAATAAAGAAATAAAATAATAATTATCCCGTCAGGGAATTAAATATCGGAAAACAATGAGAGCACTATTGATTGCATTATTTGGCATTCTTGCCTTTACATCATGTGAAGGATTAGTAGAGAACGATTGCGTCTGCACAACGAAGAGCGGAGAGCAATATGAGGAGTACGATGTGGAAGGTTCTTGTTCCCTATTGAACGACGACGATGCAACTTGCAAAGTTAAGTAAATATATTCCGACGTTTGCGGTCGGAGTGTTGTTTGTCATTTCTGCCATACTCAAATTGTTGGGTATGGCAGCTTTTGAAATGTACCTGTATGAGTTTCAGATAGTCTCCTTTGAGGTTGCCGCGGTATTCTCACGTCTGATAGTCGCAGCAGAGTTGGCAGTCGGCATTGCCTTGCTTGCGAATATCAAGTGGGCAGACTATGTGGCAGGAGGAATGTTGCTGGCCTTTTCCCTTTTTCTTATCGTATTGATAAAGGAAGGCAACACAGGAAATTGCCACTGCATGGGAGAAGTGTTTGATTTGAGTCCGGACAAATCGATATCGAAGAATATTATGATGCTGATGCTTCTGTTTTGGGGGCATCGTATGGCATCCTATTTCAAGCAGAGCAAGAAGAGTTGGATTATTACAGTGGTGGCGATTGGATTGGTTTCGCTGATCTCAGTGTTTGCTCTCAACCGTCCGGATTTCATGCGATTAGTGAAAGAGAGAGAGTATAGCCAAGAGAAGTTGAAAGAGATGTTGGCGGAGAAATTCCCGTCGGCATTGGAAGGAGAAAAAGTAGTGTGCGTGTTGAGCACCCATTGCGGACACTGCAAGATGGCGGCACGTAGATTGGAAGGAATATTTGCTCGTAATGAATGGAATGACGACGAGATTCTCACCGTCTTCAGTGATCCGAAAATCTCCACTGAACCGATAGAGGAAAGAATCGATTCCTTCTTTATTGACACTAAGGTGAAGCGCAGAAACGTCATCTCTATGGATCAGGACACATTATATTATGTTTCTCCACGTGTCCCGACCATCTTCCGTCTTAAGGATGGAGAGGTCCAGAAGATCCACGGCTACAGAGATATCAAAACTGCGGATTTTGAAAAATAACTCTGTCATTGTTGTTGCCTTATGGTTTACGATTATACTCACGTTGGCGTGTGCATAGTTTGATTGAGTATCATTATTTTGAAGAATTAGACATAAAATGGAGGCTGAATTTATTTTTTTTACCGTTTTTTTTTCTAATTTTACAATTTCTTTTCGCTATTTGTGAGATTTAAGATCTGACAAATAGCGAATGCAAATATGTAGAATCAATAAATTCAAGGAATGAATAGAAAATTTCGTTTAGTCCCAATGCTTATTGGTGCATTTATGGGAATTATGTTTTGTGGATGTCCAGCCTCAGTGATGCAAAATGATTTAGGACCGCTTACTGTAGCAAAAATGGATCGAGATTATTCGGAATATGCTTATTATTGGAATTATCCAGGAGATAGCGTTCATGTTTTAAGAAGAATAAATAAAGGTGCTATTGAACCTTTATTAGATTCATTTTATATAATTGGATTTGGTAGTAGTGCTTTCGACAAAATTGTATTTACGTCTAGATTGGGAAATGAGATTATATCAGGAGAATCAATTTTGTTAGAAACAGATTCCATTATCGATGATAATCCATTCAAAGAAATTTATGAATATGACGATGATGGTAGACAGGACAAGAAAAAGCTCAGAGATGTTATAAAGAATAAGGAATTTGACAAATTAACTAGATTAAAATAAAAGAATAAATATGAAATGTAGAATATTTGTATTGCTGCTCCTTATAGGTGTGGCTGAGAATGTTATGTCCTATACGCCAGGAGAAATTTTGCTAAAAAAATGTCGTTCAGGAGAAACTGTGCCAGAAGAGATTAAATGGGGACAAAGTGTCAATTCAGAGTTTGGTTGCTCTCCATCTTACAACTATCACATATCTGATTATGCGGCAGAAGGAGAGGATTGTTATCGCCTTTTGCTGGATGTGCGGCAATTGCTTTTGGGCAGATAATGGCGATGTGGCAGTATCCATTAACTTCTAAATATCGTACTTACAATTGGGAGAATATACCTCCTTATTTAAAAGATGGTGATTCTGAGGATTGTCCATTGCTTATTAAGGATGTCGGGCGAGCATGTGGCACTCATTATACGGTTGCAGGATTCAATATAGATGCCTCTTGGACACCTCGTCATGATTTCAGAGATGGCATTGAAGAAATGGGATATTATGTTGAAACATGCACTGAGAAGGATTGGCTGAAATATAACACATTAGATGGTTGGTATGATTTCATTAGAAGCGAAATTGATTGTGGTCGTCCAGTTATAATGTTTGGAGAAGACAGAACAATATTCAAGTCTCACTATTTTGTGATTGATGGATATTCAGAGTATGATCCATATAGATTTCATATTAATTATGGGCATAACAACGGTGGGTCATTTATAGATATCAGAACATATCGATACAATGAAGATCGTGAAATATTTTATGGTATTTATCCCAAAAGAGAGGATGCTCCAAAAATAAATTACAAAAAAATGAGGAATTACATATTCTCAAATTGTAAATATTCAAAAGCAGGAAGAGTACAATATAGTGTGGAAAATGCAGATTCTTGGGAATGCTCTGTTTTTGACCGTGATGGAATATTATTGTGGAAAGGAGGCGGCACTGTTAAGGAGGGAATTGCAGATGTTTGGGATGGTAGTTCTTCAGTTAAATTGTCGCAGGATGATTATTGGTTGAATGTCACATTCAAAAACAGCAATGGAGCCAGAGCGACTGTTATCGATCATTTCGCTTATGTAACTACTCTTAATAATAGTTATAGAGTTGAGGGTATTGAATCTCAATTGTTGAATAGTAGATATACTCCCAATAATTACAATGGAGAAAATAAAGTCATTGAGATTAAAACCGATAACGTTAGCAGTTATGTCGCATCTTTTTATGATCTGAATGGATTTCTTGTTTGGACTGGTTCTGGAAATGTGGCTAAAGATTTGATTAAACTAACTCCCGACCTATCCAATTATGAATCTGGATATTATTCTTTGGAATTAAAACTTGATGGTGGATGCCATTGTTCTTCATCGACAACAGAATCTTTTAGAATAAACTATGACAAATCGGTTTATGGTGAACTTACGGAAGCAACTGTAATAGATAGTTGTGATGTCATCAGTATAATTAATGCTCCTTCGTTATTGGAAATTAGAAGTGCAGAGAAAATGAATAGAATTTCTGTGTATTCAACATCTGGTATATGTGTCGCTCAAGAAATTTGTTTGGAATATGATTATTCATTTGATATTAGCAATTGGTCTAAAAATATGCTGATTATTGTTGTTGAAACTGAAAATGGAATTTATTCTCAAAAAGTGGTGATAGAATAAATAACAAAAGGCTGTTGCATCGCAACAGCCTTTTATTTTGCATTCCGCATTTCTAATTTAGCATTTCATTACATCTCCGATTCCTTCAATCTCTCAGCGTTCTCTGCGATGATTAGCTGGTCGATGATTCCCTGGATATCTCCACCTACGATTGCTGCCAAGTTGTATAGTGTCAATCCGATACGGTGGTCTGTCACACGGCCCTGTGGGTAGTTGTATGTACGGATCTTTGCTGAACGGTCGCCTGTGCTGACCATTGTCTTGCGTCGCGACGCAATATCATCCATATATTTCTGATGCTCCTGGTCGTAGATCTTTGTTCGCAAACGAGACAATGCGCGCTCCTTGTTCTTTGGCTGGTCTCGTGTCTCTGTACACTCAATCAAAATCTCCTCTGTGACTCCTGTGTTTGGATTTCTCCATGGATAACGCAAACGAACTCCAGACTCCACCTTGTTGACGTTCTGTCCACCGGCTCCACCGCTTCGGAATGTATCCCACTTGATCAAACCTTCCTGGATCTCCACGTCGAACTCATCAGCCTCTGGCAACACTGCCACTGTGGCTGCTGATGTGTGGACACGGCCCTGTGTCTCTGTCTCTGGAACTCGCTGCACACGGTGAACTCCACTCTCATACTTAAGGATTCCATACACACCGTCGCCAGACACGTTGAAGATGATTTCCTTGAATCCTCCTGCTGTACCTTCTGTGAAAGATGATACGCTCACGCTCCAGCCTTTCGACTCGCAATACTTGCTGTACATCTTGAATAGGTCTCCGGCGAAGATAGCAGCCTCGTCGCCACCCGTACCTCCACGGATCTCCACGATTGCATTCTTGCCGTCTTCTGGATCCGACGGAATAAGCATAAGCTTGATTGCCTCCTCCATCTCAGGGATTTTTGGCTCAAGATCATCAAGTTCAGCTTTGGCCATCTCCTTCATGTCGGGATCGTCCTCAGTTTGAAGAATCTCCTTGGCCTCAGCGATATTTTTAAGAGCTGCCTCGTATTCCTTCTTTGTCTTCATGATTCTCTCAAGGTCGCTATACTCCTTGTTGAGCTTCACGAAACGTTTCATATCGGCAATCACTGCCGGGTCTGTGATAAGGGTGCTGATCTCCTCGAATTTGATTTCAAGCCCCTCAAGTTTCTGTAGTAGTGTATTCTCTGCCATATTGTATTATTCGTAGGGGCTGGTCTTGTGCCTGCCCTTATTATTGCCGAAAGGCGATTGCAAAAGTAACAAAAAAAATTAAAAAAGGCGACGAGATTTCTCCCGTCGCCATTATTTATCATTCGGAATTCTGCAATTAGCAAAATTCTTTTGTCAATGTTTCCACTTCTTCGATCCAGATCTTGCTGCAAGCGTCGCTTGGCATTCTCCAGTCGCCACGTGGTGATAGGTTGACGCTTCCGACCTTTGGTCCGTCTGGCATACAGCTTCTCTTAAACTGCTGAGCGAAGAATCTCCAGTAGAAGGTACGCATCCATTTTAGGATTGTAGCGTCGTCGTACTTGCCTTCAAACGCTTTGTGTGCCATGTAGAAAATCTTTGTTGGCGAGAATCCGAAACGGAGTGTGTAGTAGATGAAGAAGTCGTGAAGTTCGTAAGGTCCGACCAAATCCTCTGTCTTCTGTGAAATCTCTCCCTTGTCGTCGGCAGGAAGAAGTTCTGGGCTGACAGGGGTGTCGCAGACGTCAAGCAACGTCTCTTTTGCTGCCTCGTCCATCTCGTATAGGGCGGCATACTTCACCAAGTATCTTACCAATGTCTTTGGAATAGATGTGTTGACGGCATACATACTCATGTGGTCGCCGTTGTAAGTGGCCCAACCAAGCACAAGTTCGGACAAATCTCCTGTTCCGATTACCAAACCTCCGATCTTGTTGGAGTAGTCCATCAAGATCTGTGTTCTCTCGCGAGCCTGAGTGTTCTCATAGCTGACGTCGAGGATGGATAAGTCGTGGTCGATATCCTTCAAGTGCTGCAAACAAGCTGGTTTGATGTCCACCTCTTTGATTGTCACTCCCAAACTCTTCATCATGTTGATGGAGTTGTTGTAGGTACGACCTGTTGTGCCGAAACCTGGCATTGTGATGCCGACGATATTCTCACGAGGAATACCAAGTTTATCAAATGTCTTGACCATCACAAGTAGGGCAAGGGTAGAGTCGAGTCCACCACTGATGCCGACGACGGCTTTCTTGATTCCTGTGTGATACAAACGTGTGGCAAGTCCACCCACCTGAATAGAGAAGATCTCGTTGCAACGTGTCTTCATCTCGTCCTCTGGCGGAACGAATGGATGAGGTGCAAAGGTACGAGTGACCTCTGTTGGCTCAGCGTAGATTTCGCCACCAAGTTTATTGATTTCTATATCGTTGACCTTGTTTGGATTCTGATTGCCGATGATGAACGCTGAATTGCGAAGACGGTCGGCCTGCAATCTCTGGATGTCGATATCGGTGATAATCAGTTGCTCCTGGAATGAGAATCGTTCCGACGTCGCAAGCATGCTTCCATTTTCTGCGATGATGGCTGTGCCTGAGAAGACAAGGTCGGTGCTGCTCTCTCCGAAACCAGACGCTGTGTAGACGTAAGC
>DCIP01000138.1:936-2209 GCA_002317115.1 Candidatus Scybalocola fimicaballi | reverse complement strand
GCTCCAGCCAAACATAATTCGTCGCTTGGCGAAGATGGCATCCACAAGTCTTCGCAGATCTCGATGCCGAACTTTATTCCGTCGACTTCAAAGAGCTGCTTTTTCTCTCCGAATCCTGGAGTGAACCAACGTTTCTCGTAAAACTCATTATTGCTTGGCAAATACTGTTTGTCCACCTCAGTAGTGAAGAATTTGGAACCAGTACCAGCCACGAAAGCCGCATTGTATAGTTTGCCATCACGATAATAAGGTGCGCCGACAAGAGCATAGATGCCATTGTTGAAAGCGACGTCGTTGATGATGTCGAGTTGCTTTCTTGTCTCCTCGATTAAAGTACGCTGGAAAAACAGGTCGGCACAGGTGTAGCCAGTGAGGCAAAGCTCAGGAAAACAAACGATTTTCACGTTCTCCTTAGCAGCCTTCTCTATTAGAGCGATGATTCTCTCTGCGTTTGCCTTTGGATTGGCAACTTCCACCACTGGAATTGCACTGGCGACGCGGATAAATCCAATATCTTCTTTCTTCATATTAACGGATATTTCAGTTTATGCAAAAGTACAATTTTTTGATGAATTGTGCTTATTCCATCCTTCCGTATTTCATTTCATCTCCATTTTTGTCATACTGCTTACGTTTTCCTGTTGGTGGCTCCGTCAACGTGATGCGCACCACTGCAGTACGGGCAAGACTACGGGCTATTGAAGTGTCGAATGCATCCATGTGTTTAGGCAGGAAGCGTTCGCAGATAATACGTAGAGCTTGGATTTTTTCTGCGTCGTCTTCCACGATCTCTGCTTTGCCGAATGCGATTGCTGACTTGTACTGCAAAGTGAATGAACCATCTTTGGGGCCGACGGTGGGAGCACAAGTTGTCACTGCTGACAGGCAAACTTCAGGATGTGCCTTGATTGCCTCAAGTTTTTTGCCTTCCAAGGCTCCGTGGAAATACCAATTCTCGTTGTCTTCACTTGCCAATGAAAGTGGCAAACCATAGGCAAGACCATCAGAATCTGTCATGCTGACGGTGATATAGGGAGCCTTGTGCATTATTTCCAAGGCCCACTCACTATCCATTGCTCTTGACTCTTTTCTTATTTTTTGTGTCATTTTTGTTTTTATGAATACTTAGCGATAATACTTTTTAGCTCATTCAAACTTCTTGCTCCGCTCTCCCTCCAAACAGCCTCACCGTTTTTGAAAAACATCAGCGTCGGTACAGATTGGATATTGTAATGAGATGAAATTTTCTCATTGTTGTCGACGTCGATCTTGA
>DCIP01000138.1:0-833 GCA_002317115.1 Candidatus Scybalocola fimicaballi | reverse complement strand
TTCTCACTTTTGATAATGTCGTTGAATTTTTCCATGTTTGTTTAATTTAATGACTCAAATTTCGCAAGTTGGTTTGAACAGAAAACGTGCCCGATAAATAAACAACTTCGTTGTGGGCACTGGAAAACAGACATCCAAATGTCTTGAAAACACCTAACTCGGAAAACAAAAACATAAGAAAACATTGAACATGGTTTTCAATTGTTAATGTTTTCCCCGTTTTGGGGTTTTCCAGAACAAACAAGTTTGTGGGTTTTCCAAGCGTGAAATATTTTATAAAACGCTGTTTTCTGTTATGTTAAACACATTGATACATGCGAAAATTAAGTTGATGATTAATAACTTTTGTTTTTGTCAATGCAAAAGTATTAATCGGACCATAGATGAACGAACGATTTTATCTATGCGATCATAGACGGAGTCTATAACTGTCAACGTCAACGTTAACGTCATCGTATCTTCAACGTCTTCAAATACTCCTTTTGCTCAGGAGTGATACGATAGCTCTCACACGCTTTCTGGATAGTCTTGTTGTGAGTCCACGTAGCAAGACGACGATTCAAAAGATATGGTATGGTGGCATCCCACTGTTTGGCCAGGGCTGTGGCAAAGAACCACGCCACCATCATCTTGACGTAGTATTCTTCACTGCGTGCTGAGGCTGGGATCTCCAAATACTCGGCTTTGAAATCGTCGTCGAGGAAATGGCTCATGAGCATTTCTATGCCAAACCTGCATGTGTAGGTGTGGGGCGACGCACTCCATTCCTTGATTTTTGACATTATCTCAGTTTTGTGCTTGGCAAACACTTTTGGCGACATGATATCGCAAAC
>DCIP01000027.1:22314-57762 GCA_002317115.1 Candidatus Scybalocola fimicaballi | reverse complement strand
ACGCACCCAACAATTTTAGGAATATGGGAAAGAAAAGATTAGTGGTGCTCACAGGAGCAGGCATAAGTGCAGAAAGCGGAATCAGCACATTCCGTGATTCAGACGGATTGTGGGAGAAACACTCAGTGGAAGAGATTTGCACCCACGAAGCATTGTATCGCAATTACGATATGGTGGTGCAATTCTACAATGA
The DNA here is from genome assembly GCA_002317115.1 of Candidatus Scybalocola fimicaballi. GTDB lineage: Bacteria > Bacteroidota > Bacteroidia > Bacteroidales > Paludibacteraceae > UBA1723. The sequence goes on along the minus strand of DCIP01000027.1, from coordinate 57,569 downwards.
CAGATTCGCTCAATTAGCCACAGTAAAGCCCAATACAGCCCACTTAGCATTGAAGACGTTGGAAGACTCATTCGACGTGCAGATCATCACTCAGAACGTCGATAATCTACACGAAAGAGCCGGAAGCAGCAACATCATCCACCTACATGGAGAATTAACAAAAGTGTGCTCGATGAAGAATGAGAACCTTATCGTCGACAGAAGCACATTAAAGAATCCTTTGATTTCTTGTAGCGACGTTGCTCCAGACGGAGGTAAATGGCGTCCTTTCATTGTCTTTTTCAACGAAGCGGTGCCAATGATTGAGCCAGCAATGGAATTGATGCAGACCGCAGATATCGTGTTAATTATTGGGACATCATTACAAGTATATCCGGCGGCAGGGCTTTCGATGTATGCCCCACGCAACGCAGAGATGTATCTGATAGATCCAAAGCCCAACACTGCAGGATTCAACCGTCCAATCCATGTTATTGCGAAGGGAGCTTCAGAAGGCATGAAAGAGTTTATGGAAATTATGAATTCTAAATGCTAAATGCGAAATATAGAGAGACGCGAATAATCGCATCTAAACAAAAAATTAGAGGCAGCATCAAACGACGCTGCCTCTTATAATGTTTACAAATGAGTATCTAATTACTTTCCGTAACGAACTACATCTGCAAGCTCTGCTCCTGCCTTGAAGTTTACAACCTTCTTTGCCTCAGTTGTCATCTGCTCACCAGTACGTGGGTTACGACATGTGCGTGCAGGCTTCTCCTTTACTGACAAAGATGCGAAACCAGTTAGATTGACTGAATCACCCTTCTTCAAAGTGTCTGTAATAACACTAATGAAAGCATCCAATGCCTTCTTGCTGTCTGTCTTTGTTAGACCAGACGCTGATGCCATAGCATCTACCAATTCTGACTTGTTCATATACTGATAGTTAAGTTTTTATTTTGCTCAAATATACTTTCTTTTTTTTATATTCATACAGAATGAACTAAAAAATTACGTTCAAATCATTATTTTCCCAACAAAACATGATTAACAACATTATTTTGGTGTAAAAGTGCATATATTAGTCAATAAGCCTAAAAGCTACCAGCTTTTGCTGTTTACATTTACTAACAATCATGACTATTTGAATAGAATGCGTATATGTGAAATAATGTATGTATATTCATAAAAGCACAGTTATAAAAAACAAAAAAAGAGACACCTTTCGATGTCTCTTTTCTTGTTATCTAAATTGACTAAAATTACTTACAAGAGTAAGTAGGAGCCAAATAGAAGTCACGTGTAGGCTGACCCCACTTCAACAATGGGAATACACCACCGTTGTTATCCTTTGGAGTGATACGCAAGTTATCTACAGCGAACAAAGGCTCGTTAGCAGCATTTGGCTGGTCATCGCTACCGTAGATAAGTGCAATACTCTGGATTGGCTTAACCTTAGATGAGCTCAAATCATATGGATTGTAGTCAAACAAAGGAAGACCACTTTCTGAATCACCATATGCAGCGTATTCAGAGTCAGATCCATCAGTAATCTTACGATCGTTCTGAGCACTACAGAAATAGTTCTTAGCCATGAAGTTGTATCTTAGCTCCTCCATAGGGATTGTGATAGTCAACCAATCACCGCCTGTAGTCCAGTTCTCACATGTACAAGTTGCCTGCCATACACCATCAGCATCCTTACCGAATGTTGCCTTTGAAGGCTGCCAGAATGCACAGTACTCACGAACCTCAGCCCAATCTGAGTTGTAGAATCCGATTGCCAAACCGTTTCCGTTCATTGGATACTCAGCAGGAACGAATACCTCAAACTTGATTACATAGTCGTTGAATGAAGCTCCCTTGATAATCTCATCTGAGAAATATCCGAATGGAGTTGTATACTTAGGTGCCTTTCCTTCTGGATTAGCCTCGCCCTTAGGAGAGTAAGACCAAGCAGTGTAAAGGTTACTCCAGAAAATTGAGTAGTTAGAAGTGTTGTTCTCAGAGTAGAATGCACCACCCTCTGCGATCAAATCAGCCTTATTCTCAAGATCGATATCTGGCTTATCCTGGTTGAACAAGTTCAAGTACTCCTCATCATCGTGAGTAATCAACATGTTTCTTGTGTCACGGAATCTGAAGTTAGTCTCAGACTCACCAGCGTTGCTGACAAATACGATTGTACCACCATCCTTAACTCCTTCTGGAATTGTGATAGTTGCGTGGTTAGCGTCATCGATAGTGATCATACCGTTCTCAGTAGAAGCCTCAATTGTATGAGACTCACCGTCCCAGAACTTAGCTGTTAGAGGAGCGAACAATGAGTTACCGATAATCTTGATAGACTTCTCAGCCATTTCATTGTCACACATAGATACACATGGTGGAGCAACAACGACCTTCAACAAATCAACATCGATACCCTGATCACAGCCAGCTGTTCTAACGTGTGCAACACAATCCTCAGAAATACCTTCTGGAATCTGGAAGATAATCTTAGAATCTTCCATAAATGCAGGCTGAAGCTCAGCATTCAAACCGTTGAAAGAGATCTCTGAAATGTTTGTAAGGTTCTTACCCCAAACAACGATTGCAGTACCAGAAGAGACAGTACCGTCATCATTTTTCTGCTCACCAGCCTTCAAGATTTCCCACTTGTCAAACTGTGGCATGTTACAGTTACAACCGCAATCTACCATGTCGTCACAAGAAGTGGCGAACAAAGAACCAGCGATCAAACCGATTGTATAAAATTTATTTTTGTTCATTTTTCTATTTTTGAAATTAAACAAATTATTGCGGTTTACTCTCATGCGATTTCAACCGCAATAATTAGAAGTTTCATAAATTAATAAGGATACTGATCGTGTAGGATCTGCTCGCTGTAATCCTTTACAGTATTGTAGTTAGCTGTATTAGGAACAGATGCAGGCACTGGCAAGAAGAACTGAAGCTTGTCAATCTCGATCACACCCTCAGCAGCCTGCTCTCCATAAGTCGGGTTGACCTCATGAGCCTTAAGAGAAAGGTCGTGGATCAAGCACTGACGCTGATAGTCGTTTCTTGACTGAGGAGCCTTGATCTCAGATCCAAACTTCTCACCATAAACGAATGCTCGGTCCTGAGCCTTGATGTATTCCTTAGCAGCAGCTGGATCACGGTAGTACAATCTCTTGATATCCAACCAACACTGGTTTTCAAGAGCGAACTCATGACGACGCTCAAGCATCAAGTCGTATGTAGGATAGTACATATCGCAGCTAGCCGAGATTTCAACATCTTCTCCAGCCTCGTTCTGTACAGTAGCGTAAGCTACATTACCATTACCCTTCATAGAATCAGGGAAACAGAATGCGATCTTACTAACTTCATCCAAACCAGCACGCTTACGTACCTTGTTTACATATGATAGACCATCTGTAGTAGTTAGAGTTACATCCTTCTGCTTGATACCCATAGCAGCCTCAGCCATCAATAGGTAAACATCAGCTACACGAAGCAATGGAACTGTCAAATTAATACTGAACTCTGAGTTAACTGGCTTAACACTGTAAACGAACTTACGACAGTGGTTGAATACAGCAGAAACTGGCTCACTACCATATAGATCGTCTCTATCAGCCTTCTTCAAGCTCTTGTTAGGGTTCAAGAAGTAGTAGTACTGATTCTTTCCATCTGGAGCCTCACGCAACATATAGTAATGACCTGTACCATTCTTTGCATCTTCTTTTGTCTTAGCATCAGTGTAATCATCAGCACCGAAATAGTAAGAAGTAGCCTTCAAACGGATATCCTTATCCTTCTCATATGAGTCGAATAGCATAGTTGTCAAACCTTTCTCACCACCGTAAGCGTTACCACCAGCAGCTAGATGCTTAGATCTTGCGAACTGGATCTGACGAGAACATCCCTGAGCGTAAACACCCTGCTCGAAAAGCAAAGCGAACAAGATCTCCTGGCTCTGCGATCCTGGCTGGAACATTGCGTCATAAGCAGCGTAACCTTCCTCCAAATAACCACAGTACTTCTCTGTTGTCAACTTACCCATGTCTAGAGCCTTCTGGTAGTACTCATCTGGATTCTCACAATAGTAAGATCCTGGCTCATCCAACTTAGTCTGGCAAGAAGCCATTGTAACGTAAAGCTTAGTAAGCATACCTGAAGCAGAAGCCTTCCAAGCACGGCAATCAGCCTGTGGCTGATCAGGAAGTAGATCTAGAGCCTCTGTCCAGTCCTTCTCAATCAAAGTATACAAAGTCTTTCTGTCTGCCTTAGTTACCTCAGGAGCCTTGTCATTTGTTACTGTCTTAGAGTTGTGAAGAACGATTGGAGAAGCACCCCAGTACTCTGCCAAGAAGAAGTAAGCCATACCACGGTACATCTTTGCCTCACCGATAACCTTGTCAACCATGTCCTGAGACAAGCCGTTCTGCTTTGCGATTCCAGGTACATCATCGATAACGTGGTTACACTTAGCGATTACACTATACAAAGAAGTATAACCATTGCTGATATGAGCATTGTTTGCTGTAAATGACATGAAGTGGAACTGACCCTCATCGGCAAAGTTATGATAAACGTTACCTGAGTAAAGCTCACCTACACACCATGAGAACTTATCGTCGAAACCGTTCCAAGTCAACGGACCACGGAAGTTTCTTGTGTAATCGTCCAACTTTTTATCTGAATTCAAGAAATCTACCAACAATGGAGAATCCTGAGGATCGCGTGTCAAGAAATCTTCACACGAAGAGAAGAACGACATTGCTCCCAAAAGTAGAGCTGCTGATTTATAAATTGCTTTCATATTTTACTCTTTCTTGCATTAGAATTAGAAACTAAAGCCTAAGCCCACTGTGTAAGTACGTGGAGTTGGGTAACGAGCCTCATCCACACCCTGACGGATTGCACTACCTGGGTTTTCAGGATCGTAACCTGAGTAACCAGTGATTGTAGCAACGTTAGAGCAAGAAGCAGAAATACGAAGACCCTCGATATGCAACTTCTTGTTTGCCTCTGGACGGAACTTGTAAGTCAAACCTACGTTCTGTAGTCTCAAGAATGAACCATTCTCAACATAGCGGCTAGATACTGACTTCTGATCCTTATCTGTTGCTGTTGGAGCTGGGATAGAAGATGAGCTAACAACGTGCTTGTCAGCGCCCTCACCCTCAACCTTTGTGAAGTTCAAAACATCAGCCAACTGGTTGTAGTACTTAGCATCACCAGAGTTGTTCTCTAGCTTCATACGAACTAGGTTGTAAACATCGTTACCAACAGTTGCGTTGAACTGTACGTTCAATGACCACTGACCTAGAGACAATGTGTTGCTCCATCCTGCTGTGAATGCTGGGTTTGGATCTCCAATCCAAGTCTCCTCATCAGAAAGCATCATATCACCTACACCGATGTTCTTACCTGTACGCTCGTTGTACTCGTCTGCCTGAGACTGGTTCTGAGCAACACCTAGATATTTGTAACCCCAGAACTTACCAGGAGCCTCGTCAACAACTGTCTTGTTGATCTTGTACTCGTTAGTAAACAAGAAGTATCGACCAAGTGGAGAACCTGATGTATTCCAGATTGCCTCACATGAAGAACCTAGGTCAAGCACCTTAGAACGTACGATAGAGAATGTCAAATCTGACTCCCAAGTAAACTTAGTCTTCTCTGTTACCTTCTTGTCAATTAGCTGAGCACCAACTGTCAAGTCCATACCGACGTTCTGGATAGAACCAGCGTTAACGAATGAAGGCTGGATATTTAGGTAACCGCTCTGACCTACATAAGTAGGAAGTTCCTGCTTCAAAAGCAAGTCTGTATTTCTCTTGTAGTATCCATCAAGAGTAACGTTCATCTTACCACCTAGGAATCCTAGATCCAAACCTAAGTTAGCCATTGAGTTAGTCTCCCAAGTCAAGTTAGTGTTAGTGTACTGACCTGGACCCCAGATACCTGAAGTAGCGACGTTAGATACTGTAGCCAAGTGAGCCTGAGCACAGCTTGCGTTACCTGTCTGTCCGTAACCAGCACGTACCTTGAATGCAGAGAAGATCTTCTGGAATCCCTCGCTGTTCTTTGCCCAATCTTCCTCCTCAAGACGCCATGCGAAGCTGACTGATGGGAAGAATCCCCACTTGTTACCTGGAGCGAAGTTAGAAGAACCATCGAAACGTCCTGTTGCTGTGAACAAGTACTTTCCTGCGATGCTGTAGTTAGCACGACCGAAGAATGAAGCCATTGCACCATCTCCTACGTAATCTGTACCTAGTGAGTATGCGATAGTCTCATTTGCAGCTGATGGAGTCACGATAGAACCCTCATCGAATCCCTTAGATACCAATACAAGACCCTTATATGTGTACTTGTTGAACTCAGTACCCAACATGAATGTCAAGCTGTGCTTCTTGTTGAAGTCATGCAACCATGTTGCGTAAGAAGAGAAACGGATTGAGTTGTTCTTGTAATCACCAGTTGTCAATGTTGCAGCGTCTGCTGGACGGTTGAATGCAGAGTTGATGAAGTATGAAGGCTGGTAGTACTGCTCTTCTGCGTTTGTAACATCGATACCAAACTCATTTCTCCATGACAATCTGTTCTCACCCAACTTAGTCTTCTCAGATGTTTCTGCACCTTCCTCTTTTGCCTTTGCATCCAATTTCTCCTGATCTTTCTTCTTTGCATCGAACAAAGTCATGTCAACGAATGCAGTTCCCAACACGTTGAACTCAGTTCTCTCTAGTGGAGACATGTTAAGCTCAGCGATAGGGTTCATCTTAACACCATTGTTTGTCTCTGGACCGTAAGGCTCACCATTAACACCGTATGGCTGATCTGATGGTAGAGAAAGCAAAGCCTGCATGATGATAGACTCATCCATGTTGTCGAATGAACCTACAGATGCCTGGCTCTGGCTCAAGTTAAGAATGTTTCGGATAGATGTCTTCTCCTGACGAGTAACACCGACGTTCATTCCGACCTTCAACCAATCCTTAGCCTGAGTCTCCAAGTTTACACGACCGTTGATACGGTTGTAATCAGAGCTTGGCATGATACCGTTCTGACCTGTGTAACCCAAAGAGATGTTATATGTAGTCTTTTCGTTACCTCCACTTGCACTTACCTGATGGCTGTGACCGATACCATTGCGGAACAATTCGTCCTGCCAATCTGTACCCTCACCCAACTGATCAGGGTTAACCAAAAGAACGTCTGCATCTTCCTTGAATGCATCTTTTACTGCATCCATGTTACGGTATGTTGCATACTCCTTAAGGTTCATCATATCATATCTCTTAGTGAACTGAGAAAGAGATACGCTTCCGTCGTAAGAAATCTTAGCGTCTCCGCTCTTACCCTTACGTGTTGTGATCATAACGACACCATTAGCGGCACGAGATCCGTAGATAGCGGTTGCTGAGGCATCCTTCAAAACCTCCATTGATACGATATCTGCAGGGTTGATTGATGCCAATGGGTTAGAAGATGCGGCGTGTGATGCATCACCACCACCGATAGGCATTCCGTCTACAACGTACAATGGCTCTGTTGATCCAGACAATGAGCTGACACCACGTACACGAACTGAAGTAGCCTGTCCTGGCTGACCTGATGAAGATGTTACGCTTACACCAGATACACGACCTGCCATAGCCTGGTCGATTGATGTAGCAACGCTCTCCTTAAGTTTGTCCTCGCTTAGTGAAGATACAGATCCTGTAACGTCACTCTTCTTCTGGACTCCGTAACCAGTAACGACCAACTCCTCAAGCATCTCTTCTGACAAAGTCACATTAAGTGTAGATCCTGTCTTTGCAGTGATCTTTCTTGTCTGTGTCTCATAACCAGAGTAAGAGAACTCTAGAACTGCTCCTTCTGGTACCTCAATTTCGTAGTTACCGTCCATATCGGTGTTTGTTCCGACTGTAGTACCTTTGATTACTACATTGGCGAACGGTAGAGGTTCTTTCGCATCTTTCACAACACCCTTGATGGTTCTATCGGCCATCACAGTAAGTGCTGAGGACATCATTGCGACAGATAAAAAAATCTTCCTCATCTTTACCTTTTGTTAATTTATTTTTAATAATTTACTTTACTTTCTATCTCTAAAATGCGACAAATATATTGAATTTACCAATAAAAATTAGCATAATAGAGCAAAAACATTCGTTTGTTTCCAAAAGAATGCAGCAAAAATGTTTTTTAACACATTTTCACAGTTGATGTTAACTTTTGTTGATTTGTTTCATGGGCATTAGTGTTTGTAATGTGTAATAGTGTTGTTTAAGGAAAGACATTTTCCATCTTTTGATGTCTGTGTCTTTCTGATATTAGTTGATTTTAGGACTAACCGACTTCATATTCCTCCTTTCTCTAGTCGGACGGTAATATATATTCAAGATGTCTTTTTCGGTAAATTTCTTTGAATTTACCTGTGTTTGGCATCCGACTCGGCAAATATATAAACTTTATTAAAAAAAAAGAGTCAAGAATCCGTAACAATTTCGAATTCTTGACTCTTGATATGGCTTATTTACTCAGCACTTGAATATTTAGCTGCCTGCTCTCTGATTAGTTCTGCGTCGTCGAAATAATTAATTTTCATTGAAGCACGAACCTCAGACAATGTCTGTGCTGCTTTTTCTCTTGCGATATCTGAACCCTTCTTCAAGATTCTGTAGATTTCCTCGATATCTTTCTCTAGATCCTTTCTTCTTGCACGGATAGGATTCAACTCTTCCTGAAGGATTGAATTCAAGAACATCTTAACCTTCATATCTCCAAGTCCACCTCTTGTATAGTGGTCTTTCAACTCCTGAAGATTTGCATACTCAGGAAGGAACTCAGCGAAATGCTCATCACGGCTGAATGCATCTAGATATGTGAAGACGGCATTGCCCTCTAGTTTTCCTGGATCAGACACTTTCAAGTGTGTTGGATCTGTAAACATCGACTTAACCTTCTTCTGTACATCTGCCTCTGAATCAGACAGGTAGATACAGTTACCAAGCGACTTACTCATCTTTGCCTTACCGTCTGTTCCTGGCAAACGCAAACATGCTGCGTTATCTGGCAATAGAATATTTGGCTCAACCAATGTCTCTCCGTAGATATGGTTGAATCTGTTTACGATTTCACGAGTCTGCTCAATCATTGGAGCCTGGTCCTCACCTACAGGAACTGTAGTAGCCTTGAACGCTGTGATATCAGCAGCCTGTGAGATTGGATAGCAGAAGAAGCCGACTGGAATGTTAGCCTCGAAATTTCTCAACTTGATCTCTGTCTTAACTGTCGGATTTCTCTGCAAACGTGAGACAGTAACAAGGTTCATATAATAAAAAGCCAACTCACAAAGTTCAGCAACCTGACTCTGGATGAAAATTGTCGACTTTGTTGGATCCAAACCTACAGAAAGATAGTCAAGCGCTACCTCTATGATATTCTGGCGAACCTTCTCTGGATTATCAGCATTGTCTGTCAACGCCTGTGCGTCGGCGATCATGATGAAAATCTTGTCATACAATCCTGAATTCTGCAACTCAACACGTCTCTTCAAAGAGCCTACATAGTGTCCAAGGTGCAACTTACCAGTTGGTCTGTCTCCTGTTAATATGATTTTTTCCATTATTTATCTTAGTTTTCGTTTTACGCAAAACGATAATTATCTATTATTCAATTTTAAGAATGTTCAGAATTTTATTGCAAACCGTCTCCGGTGTAATTTGCATCATGCAGCGTCGATCTCCAAATTTACATGGTTTGTTGCCATAAGCAGAACATGGCTGGCAATCAAGATTGGCGACAATCACGTCTTCCGCATTCTGACCATATCCATAGAATCCCATATATGGATGTGTGGCACCCCAAATCGAAACGACTTTTACACCACACAACGATGCCAAATGCATGTTGGCTGAATCCATAGTGATCATGAGATTCATCTGCTTCATCGCTGCCATCTCTTCCTGAAGTTTATATTTTCCAGCAAGTGATACGACGTTGGGATATTTCTCAACCCATGAATTGAAGACATCCTCTTCCTTTTGTCCGCCACCGAAAAGATAGATTCCGATATTGCGAGAAGACAACTTCTCAACAACCTTCTCCATTTTATCCAACGGATAAATCTTACCTTCATGTTGAGCAAATGGAGCGATTCCTATATTAGCGACATGGGATGAGAGATTCAACTCTGCATCAAAATCAATCCCTGTGTCGGAATCGTAGCCTGAATAATCAATATCAAATTTGAATCCAGCTTTTTCAAACGCTTCCAGATAACGTTGAATCATTGGTTTCAACTGGAATTTGTTTTTACCGTTGACCAACGCTTTCTTCTCTGCCCTACCCTTATCAACCACTGTAATCTTCACACCTTTCAGACGCATGAATGTGCGTAGCATCTTACTGCGCAACACATCGTGAAGATCAATCATCTGGTCAAACTTGCCATCAACAGAAATCTCCTTGCTTAATCTCAACAAGCCTTTGATTCCACTATGGCGACCATTCTTATCAACTCCTACAAAAGTAAGGTTGGGAATATTTTCAAATAACGGCTGCAAGCGAGGTGCTGAAAGCATAGTGATAGCCACATCGGGATAAGCTTTTGCAAACGACGCAACAACCGGCACAGTCATCGCAACGTCGCCCATCGCCGACAATCTCATCAACAACACTCTCTTTGCCATATAAATATATCTTACTTTCCTGCAGCGTAAAGTACAGGATTAAGATTCGGATCGTTGTACATTTTCATCTGCTTGTAGACCTTCATATAACGATCTCCGTTTTCAATATCTAGAATCAACTGATCAATAGCAGACGACAAATCAACTCTCTGCTCAAGAAGAACATTAAGTTTCTTCTGACATGCCTCGATATGAGCAGCGTCAACATCCTTACGGTCAACTTCTGCCTGCATATGGTAAATCTTCAAAGCCAAAATAGAAAGGCGGTCGATCGCCCATGCTGGAGACTCTGTGTTGATCACAGCTGTTGGCTTGACATTTACCATCTGATATTTCTCCAAGAAATAGCTGTCGATTCTCTCTACAAGATCTGTACGATCCTGATTAGACTTATCAATACGACGCTTGATTTTCAACGCCTCAACTGGATCTATCTGTGGATCACGGATGATATCCTCCAAATGCCACTGAACTGAATCAATCCAATTCTTCAAATACAACACAGCCTCAATCGTACCTGCCTGATACGGATTCTTCATCTGTGCATCAACATCATCGCTCTTGTGATAATCTGCGACAACTTGATTAAAAATCTTATTTGCGTCTGAACTAAAGCTCATTATCCTTAATTTTATTTAAAATCTCCGTCAAAATTAGTTTTTTTATTTCAAAAACTGGTTCTTTATCGTTAGAAATTGAATGAAAACTCAAAACCTTTGTTTCTTCCAGTTCCGTCTTTATAGAAAGAAAGCAAGCCTACTCTATAGCCAACATTGACCGATACAACATTAGCAATTCTTCCTGATGCTCCGGCAAAAACCGAACACTGGAATGGACGAACATTAAAATCATAAGTGTTGTTTGACACTCTCATAATCTTCTCAGCATCAATACCACCATATGCTCCAATCACAAAACCATTTGTGTTAATCAAAGAATAGTCGGCTCTGACTGGAATTCGAATAGACTTATATTCAGCGGAATAACCATCTTTGCAGCTGAAATTATCCCAGTTGTATACCAAACGAGGAGATACGGATAGTTTATTATCAACACGGAATGTATAACCAGTACTCAACCAGAATCCCTGAGACTTTCCGTTGCCATCAGTATCATAAGAATAACCACCTCCTGTGTTCGACAATATATTAGCAAGAATATCTGCCGCACTTGACGATTTCTTCTCCTGCGACATCGCGAAAGATGCCATCAAAGAGCATAATACCAGAATAAAGATTTTTTTCATATCAGTCTTCAATTATAAGTGATTCCACTTTTTTTAGCCTTTCGATCAAGTTTGGAGCACCACCCTGACGGATGGACAACACCATTTTGCAATCGTTGTCAAACTGCTGAGAGAGTACCTGTGGAGATACATTCTTGATTATCTTCATCACATCATTCATCACCAAATAATCAAAAGTAATATGAATCTCCTCATCTACAGTCTTCTCTATAATCTCAGCGTTTTCCAACGCATCAGCCGATGCCACTTTGTAAGCATTGATCAATCCACTCGTACCAAGTTTTGTTCCGCCAAAATAACGGACAACAGCAATCAACACATTTGTCACGCCTGCAGAAAGCAATGATCCTAGAATCGGACGTCCAGCCGTACCCGACGGTTCTCCATCATCGTTGGAACGATAATCTGCCTTATCCACACCTAATATATAAGCATAACAGACATGTCTGGCATCATGATGCTCTTTTCGTTTCTCCTCAAGTATCTCCTTAATCTGCTCCACATTAGACACAGGGATTGCAAAGGCAATAAACTTACTACCCTTCTCTTTGTATAATCCCTCTGCCGGGGCACTGATTGTCAGATACTTGTCTTCCATCATTAACGTTGACGAAAACGATAACGAAAACTGTTTTCGTTTTCGTCTTCGTCTTCGTTTTCGTTATTAATTATACTTGTTGCGACGCTGGCCTTCCTTCTTACGTTTTCTGTTGTCGGAAGGAGCACCACGTCTTTCGTGTCTTGGTTTCTTGTAAGCCCATTCGTCTTCATCATGCTTACGCTCCTCACGCTTACGTTTACCACCAAATTCTTTATCTCCGAAATCTTTATTGCGTCTCTCACTATTACGGCTACGGCCACGCTGCTCACCCTGCACTTCTGCCAATACGATGTCGCTGCCACGATGAACCTCGTTGAATGCCTTGAACATCTTCTGGACATGTGAGTTTGGAACATCAAAGAATGTATAGCGAGGAGTGATTTCAATATCACGGATGCTGATCTGCTTATCATTGACAGTATCATTGATTAGACCAAGCACCTTCTTAGGAGTAAATCCTACGTTCTCTCCCTTATTGATCTTCAAACGTGTGAAGTCTGGACGAGTGTATCCACCACGCAATCCCTTCTTCTCCTTTCCTTCAAAATCATCACCTCCACGTCTACCCTTTCTATCACGGCCTCCACGCTCACCACGCTCTGGACGCTCAGAGATGTTAATATCTTCTGCGTCTTTATAATATTCAATAAACTGGTTGAACTGCAATGATACAAAATGTTTAATGATATCCTCACGACTCATTCCGTCAAGTTCAGTGTATGCCATATCAAGATACTGCGATACCTGATCCTCATTGATCTCAACAGTTTTCAATTTATTTAGGATTGACTTCAACTGAGCCGAGCAAACCTCAATTCCAGAAGGAACGTCTTTCTTTTCAAACTCCTTGCCAATGATCTTCTCAATCTCACGGATTTTGCTCTTCTCACGTAAATGAAGGATACTGATAGAGACGCCGGTACGTCCTGCTCTACCTGTACGACCGCTTCGGTGAGTGTAGCTCTCCACATCGTCTGGCAAACAGTAGTTGATAACGTGAGTTAGATTATTGACATCCAATCCACGAGCAGCAACATCGGTAGCAACCAAAAGCTGAAGATTCTTAATTCTGAACTTCTGCATCACAGCGTCACGTTGAGCCTGAGACAAATCACCATGAAGGGCATCAGCATTATAGCCATCCTTCATCAAAGCCTCAGCGATATCTTTTGTTTCCTGACGAGTGCGGCAGAACACAATTCCATAGATGTCTGGATTAAGGTCAACAACACGCTTCAAACAAGCGTAACGGTTTTTAGCCGCAACCATATAATAGATGTGGCTGACGTTTTCAGATCCAGAGTTCTTCTTACCAATAGCAATCTCCACATGATTCTTCATGTAGTTCTTTGCGATATTGGCAATCTCCTTAGGCATTGTAGCGGAGAAAAGAAGTGTGCGATGATCTTCAGGAATTTCACTGAAGATTCTTTCAATATCATCCTTGAATCCCATGTTGAGCATCTCATCAGCCTCATCAAGGACAAGGAACTTAACATTTTCAAGATGAACCTTTTTTCTATCGATAAGGTCGATTAGACGACCTGGAGTAGCCACAAGTATCTGAGGCTGAACGTCTAGGTCTTTAAACTGACGGATGATGCTTTCACCACCGTAAACAGGAACGACTTTAACCTTTGTATACTTTGCGAAATTCTTCAAATCATTGCTGATCTGCACGCATAGTTCGCGTGTAGGAGCAAGAATCAATGTTTGAATTTGATTTCGGGAATCATCAGTTAATTGAAGTACTGGAAGACCAAACCCGGCAGTCTTACCAGTTCCAGTTTGAGCCAGAGCCACCAAGTCTCTGTCGTCATCACTAAGCAAGAAAGGAGTAACCTTCTCTTGGATCGGCATTGCTTCGACAAAACCCATGTCGGAAACAGCCTTAAGGATTTCATTTTTGAAACCCAACTCTTCGAATGTTGCCATTAAAAAAGGATTATATTTATGGCCGAAACATCCTCACCCCCTTTTACAACAGTGATACATACCTCGCCACAAACCATTTAGCATAAAATATTATCGGTGCAAAAGTAAGAAAAAAAGTTGAGTAATAATGTTGAAAAGCAGAAAAATAAGGAAATAAAAGTATTTGATTCGTTAAAAACATTATTCTATAAGGTTCAAATTAGTTTTTGATTATGAATAAAGAGAAAAAAATGATAAATTTGCAGAAGTTATTAAATTTTACGAGAAATGAACATAGCGAAATACTTAACATCAGTTTGTGCATTGGCAGGATTTAGTGTGTCGGCAATGGATATCGATGTCCCTGGTTTGATGAAAACACTTAACAAATCTGATGATCCAGTCCTTATGGTTGTGGGAAAGCAAGAATATAGACTTGACACAATCACTCGCGGAGAGTTCGAGTACATGTACAACAAGAACAACAGCATCTCACTTGATGGTCCTATGAGTGTAGATGATTACAAGGAATTGTTCATCAACTACAAGTTGAAAGCATACGATGCAACAAAGAGATTCCCAGATTTGAAGCTTAACACATACACAAAAGAGTTGGACTCATATGTGAAATATCTTTCATACCCATACCTTATCACAGGAGAGTTGGAGGACAAGTTCATCAAGGAGGCATACCAACGTGAGCAGGAGTATGTGACAGCCAGCCACATCTTGATCAAGGGGTTGAACGAGACTTCAAAGCAGAAGATAGACAAGATCTACGAGAGACTTCAGAAAGGAGAGAAGTTCTTTGATCTAGCGAAAGAGAATTCTGAATGTGGTAGTGCGTTCAGAGGTGGATTCCTTGGAGAATTTTCAGCATTCGACATGGTTTACAACTTTGAGACTGAGGCTTACAACACTCCAGTCGGAGAATACAGCAAGCCATTCACAACTCAGTTTGGATACCACATCGTATATATCCACGACCGCCGTCCAAAAGCAATTGCAGTGAGAGCCCAGGAGATTTTCTTCCAATCTGGAACAAGAGAAACATACATTGACTCTGTATTTGCGATAGCCAAAAAATGCAAGAACAGCAAGGCATTTGGCAAAGTGGCAAAGAAATACTCTATGAGGGGAGATGCAAAGAAGACCAAAGGAGATATGGGTCTTGTCAAAGACAATGGTTTGTATCCTCAGGAGATTGTTGACAAACTATTTAAGATGCCTCTTGGAGACATCCAGAAATTCTCGGGTACATTTGGAAGCCACATTTTCCTACTTAACGAGATCCAGACTGCAGAGCCTCTTGACAGCGCTAAGTACGAGACTTTGAAGAAGAAAGTGATGAATGGCGACAGATACGAAGCAATCAAGAAAAAGGTAAGTGAGAATCTAAGATCAAGACGTGGATTCAAGATCAACGACTCGCTAATGTGTGAGATTGCTAAACTTAAAAATGTAACTATGGACGAGATGCCGGATTCAATAAAGAAAATCGACGGCATATGGTATGAGTACGACGGAGAGACTGTTAATACAGAATCATTCAGAAACAAATATTTCAATTTTCATGATTCATATAATAAGATAACTGTACAAAATTATTTGAGAACAGATGTTCCTATTGACACAAACAAGACATACAAAGAGAATCTTGAGAATTATATTTATGACATCGTTGACCTTGATGCATTGAACAAAGAACTAAAAAATATCGCTAAAGACAATAAAGAGTTCGTTTATGCGTTAAGAGAGTATAGCGACGGATTATTGGTGTATGCAGCAAGCGAATATCACGTTTGGGGTATGAAGTCGACAAAATTGGATAGTTTGAACAAATTCTTCAGACCAAGAAAAGAGATGTACCAATTCGACGAGCCTAAATGGGTTGGAGTCATCTATTCTGTTGCCAACAAGAAAGTGTTGAAAGAGTTTCAGGATCTTGCAGCAAAGAATCCAAATATGGACGCATATGATTTCAACAACTTGGTTCAGGATAAAGTAGACGATGGATACCTTACAAAGAAAGGAGCTTGGAAAGTTGGAGAGAGTACGATTTTGGACAAATACTACTTCAAGACAATTCCAGCAGATTCAACAGTAGAGTCTCCAAAGCATCCTCTAGTGTTCATCTATGGAAAAGAGACAAAAGTTCCAGAGTGGCACACATTAGTGAAAGGTAAGGTTATCGCCGACTACCAAAAAGAATTGGAGAAGAATTGGCTAAACGCCAACCGTCGAATGTATCCAGTCGAGATTAAAGAAGATGTATACAAAACAGTGAATAACCATTAATATGGCACACACTAGAAACATACTTTCATTTGCCGGAATAGCAGCACTTTTTTCAATGTGCTGCTTTTCGTCATGTAAATACTTCAGCAAAGGAGTAGAGCCGATTGTTCAGTTGAACGGCAAACCACTATATGAGGATGATGTCAAAAGTGTCCTTTCTCCAGACATGACTTACGAGGATAGTGTCAAGAATATCGACAATTACATCCGTAACTGGGCTGTTGATGAGCTACTATACCTTAAAGCAGAAGAGAATATCACAGAGACAGAAGAAGTTGACCTGCTTGTGGAAAAGTATCGCAAGTCTTTGATGATTTACGAATACCAGCAGCAATTGATTCGTGAGAAGCTAAGCAATCCAATCAAAGAATCTGATCTTATTGATTTCTATAAAAACAACTCAGATCTTTACACTGCTCACGAGACTCTGTTTAACGGTATTTTCATCACTATGCCTGTAAAATCTCAAGCAAAATCTGAAATAAACAATTTGCTTAAGTATGCAGACATCAGCATCAGTGCCATTGAGCCGATAGCATCCAAATATGGATTGAAGATGAAATACTTTGATAGTGAGTGGACTCCTATTGCAGCCGTTCAGCGTCTTGGAATGTCTGATATCTCAAGAACCCACTCATTCGAGCATAAGAATCACTTTGAGAGCACAGATGAAGAAAATGTCTACATTCTAATTGTCCAGGATCATATCAACGTCGGAGACAAACAGCCATTCGTATATGTAAAAGAGAGAATCGAAAACATGATGGTTGAACAGAAAAAGGCTAATTTCTTACGTAAGCTTGCAGATGACGTTTACAATGAAGCAATCAGATCAGGAGCTTTGATCAGAAACGAGAAAAAATGAAGAAGACAAAATTAATATCAATATTGTTTTTGCTGAATATAGCTATTTCAGCTTTTTCGCAGAACAATAATGTAGTGGATGAAATCGCATGGGTTGTCGGAGATGAAATAATTCTAAAATCCGACGTGGAGGAGCAGAAAATCCGCATGCAGATGGAGGGAGAGAAAATCGAAGGAGATCCATACTGTTATATCCCAGAGCAGATGGCTCTTACAAAATTGTTCCTTGACCAAGCCAAGATTGATAGTATAGATGCTGACGAGAAGAACGTTGACCAGCAAGTGGAGATGCGTCTAAGCTACATGGTCAGCCAAATTGGATCAAAAGAAAAGCTAGCTGAATACTTCATGAAGGATTATGAGGATATCCGCAGTGAATTGAAAGATATGGTTCGCACACAGCAACTAGTTCAGCAGGTGCAGAACAAGATTGTCGGCACAATACAGTCGACGCCAGCTGAGATCCGTAAGTTTGCTAATAGCCTACCTGAAGACAGTCTACCTAGCATTCCAAATCAAGTGGAGGTACAGATCTTGACTGTTGAGCCATATATCACAAAAGCCGAGATTGAAGAGGTTAAAGACAAGCTACGTGATTTCCAAAAACGTTGCGACGACGGTAGCACATCATTCTCTACATTAGCAATCTTCTATTCTGAGGATACTGAAAGTGCCAAAAGAGGTGGTGAACTTGGATTCATGGGTAGAGGTCAGTTGGTAAAAGAGTATGCAGACGTTGCATTTGCAATGTATGAGCCAGGCAAAATCTCTAAGATTGTGGAGAGCGAATTCGGATTCCACTTGATCCAGCTAATTGACAGAAAAGACGAGAAAGTAAACACACGTCATATTCTACTTAAGCCTAAAGCGTCTTTGGAGAATATGAACAAAGCTAAAGAGCGTATCGACAGTATCGCCAATGTGATTAACGATAAGAAATTCACTTTCGAGCAGTGTGTTGCGCTTTACTCTACAGACAAAAATACACGCAACTGTTCTGGACTCCTTACAAACATGCAGACAGGTACAACTAAGCATGAGATGCAGGAGCTTCCACAAGAAGTTGGCCGAGCAATCTACTCTTTGGAAGAAGGACAATTGTCAAAACCATTCCTAATGGTAGACCGTTCAGGAAAGCAAGTGTATTGTATTGCCAAACTAAAAAGCAAGACTAAAGCTCACAAGGCAAACATGAGCCACGATTTCGCACTGCTAAAACAGATGTATGAAGCTCACAAAAAACAGGAGAAATTGGACAAATGGATCGCCAAGAAGCAGAAAGAGACATATGTCCGCATTGACGATAATTGGAAAAAGTGTGACTTCCAGCACGAAGGTTGGATAAAATAAAGATCCGATATAATAGATAATGAGTCTACTAAAGAAGACATATATATATTTACTGTTGTGCATCTTTGCAATGTCAGCAAAGGCGGAGACCAACGTGATTCTTGAATATAGTGACGAGCTATCATTCGACAAGGAGCACGGACGTGATTACCAGATTTTGCGTGGCAACGTGAGATTCCGTCACGATAATGCTTTGATGTACTGCGACAGTGCATATTTCTACGACACTAACAATTCGTTTGACGCATTTGGAAACTGTCGTGTGGTGCAGGACACAATGATCATGACATCCAACACGATGTACTATGATGGCAACACACGAATTATGAAAGTGCGTGGTGGAGCCGTGCTAAAAAACGGCAGCATGACACTGACAACTGACTGGCTTGATTTCTATCGTGATGCCAACTACGGATATTACGCAGACGGAGGCCATCTCGTCGACCCTCAATTTGATATTGTATCAAAGAAGGGCTATTACTACCCGAGCACAAAAGTGTCATTTTTCAAGGGCGACGTTACAATGTTGAGCGGCGAGACAAAGATTCTTACCGATTCACTTAAGTTTGATCAGAAGCAGAATATTTCATCCGTATTCGGACCGTCTACAATCTACCACACAGACTACACGATTGAGACAACTCACGCTTGGACCAACACTGTTGACAGATATGGTCGTTTATACAACCATTCCGTCTTGACAAGCAAAAACGGATCGAAGATGACGGCCGACTCCATCTATTTCTCAAGCATGACGAATATAGTTGAAATGTGGGGCGACGCATTGGCTCTCGACGACTCTTCTCATACCGGTTTTTCTGGTGATTACGCTTGGATGCAAAACAATCCTAACAAAGGAATCGTCGTAGGCAAGGCATGTATGATGGATTACTCAAACCCAGACGACACACTATTTGTGCATGGAGACACCATCAAATATCGCCAGTCTACCATCGACACTACAAAGAGAGAACTATTTGCATTCCACCATGTGAAGCTTTTCAGCAATGACATGCAAGCCAAGGGAGATTCAATGACATATATAGAGTTGGACTCTTTGATTCGATTGGATGGAAATCCTGTTTTGTGGGCCGATGAAAGCCAGATTACAGGAGACACAATCAAAATCTTCACTAAAGATAATAAGCCGAACTGGATGCATATTCAAGGAAATGCATTCGTGATCCAACAGCAAGCTATTGACTGCTATGACCAGCTTAACGGACGTGAAGCAAAGGGATATTTCCACAAAAGTTATCTCGACCATCTTGACATGATGGGCAATGCGATGTCCGTCTACTACGCGCAAGACGAATACAACAAATTGATTGGTATCAACAGATGTGAAGGACAGATGTTGACTATCTTCTTGCACAACCAGAAGATGGAAAAAATCAAAATGACACCAGACTCCAAAGGCAAGATGTATCCGCCAGGAAACATTCCAGAGAAAGAGAAAAAGTTGAGAGGATTCAACTGGAGAGAGGTAGAAAGACCTTTGTGCAAGGATGATATCTTCAAATGGGAAACTAGCGTGAAAGTTGACGTTGACGACAGAAATAAACGAAACCGTTAATGATTGAGAGTCAACTCTTAACTATTAACTCTTAATTTTTAACTATTAATCATACATGAGCAATATAGATATTTTCAAAAAGGTACAGAAGGCCTCAGCTGAATTGAACCTTCTATCCGAGAATAAAATCAACGAGATTCTTCGTGCTTTGGCAGACGCTGCAGAAAGCAACTGTGCGGATATTCTAGCTGCCAACGAGAAAGACTTGGCAAAAATGGATCCAGCCAACCCAATGTACGATCGTTTGAAATTGACTAAGGAGCGTATCGACGGAATTGCATCAGACATCCGTAACGTCGCTACCCTACCTTCTCCACTTGGCAAATCATCTAAAGAGAACACACTTCCCAACGGTTTGAAGATCAAACGTGTGAGTGTGCCATTCGGAGTGATTGGAATCATCTATGAGGCTCGTCCAAACGTGACATTCGACGTCTTCAGTCTATGTTTGAAGTCAGGTAACGCATGTGTGTTAAAGGGAGGTACAGATGCTTTCGATAGCAACACAGCCATCGTCAATGTCATCCACAATGTGTTGAAGCAGCACAACGTAAATCCAGATATCGTGGCACTTATGCCAGCCGGACGTGAGGCCACAGCCGATTTGCTTGCAGCACGCGATTACGTCGACTTGCTTATCCCACGTGGAAGCGCAGGTTTGATCAAGTTCGTAAGAGAGAACGCAAAGGTAAACGTCATCGAGACAGGAGCCGGAGTGGTTCACACATATTTCGACAAAGCAGGTGATTTGGAGAAAGGCAAGGCAATCGTCAACAATGGAAAGACACGTCGTGTGAGTGTCTGCAACGCGCTTGACTGCCTGATCATCCACAAGGATCGCTTGAACGACATCGATGCTCTTTGCGCACCACTCGCAGCAAGCAATGTGAAGCTATATTGCGACGACGCTTCGTTTGCAGCATTGAAGCAGTATCCAGCAGAGTTGAAGAACCACGCTACACCAGATGATTTCGGTTGTGAGTTCCAGGACTATAAGATGGCAATCAAGACAGTTGATAGCATCGACGGTGCAATTGACCACGTCAGCACATATTCGTCTAAGCACTCTGAGGCAATCATCAGTGAGGATGCAGCAGCGTTGGCTAAATACATCCAGATGGTGGATGCAGCCTGCGTCTACCAGAATGCACCAACAAGCTTCACTGACGGAGCTCAGTTCGGCCTAGGTGCTGAGATCGGAATCTCCACTCAGAAGCTTCATGCCCGTGGACCTATGGCACTTGAGGAAATCACTACCTACAAGTGGATTATAGAA
The DNA here is from genome assembly GCA_002317115.1 of Candidatus Scybalocola fimicaballi. Lineage (GTDB taxonomy): Bacteria > Bacteroidota > Bacteroidia > Bacteroidales > Paludibacteraceae > UBA1723. The sequence goes on along the minus strand of DCIP01000027.1, from coordinate 35,765 downwards.
GGAAACGGACAAGTAAGAAAGTAAATGCTAAATGCAATTAATTAGGCAACTATATTGCAATTGGTCAAAATGAGGATTGTTAAGGGCGGAACGCCCTAACCCCACCCTCTTTGCGAGCCCGCAAGGGCGAGCAAAACAACAAAGACATTGATAAAAAATGCAAACTGCGACACTATAATTTCGTATTTCGCATTTCACATTTCTAATTTTAAAAAAGATGAGATATTATACAGGAGTCAAGGATCTTGGCGATTTGAACGCAGCCGTTAAGGAGGCATTGGAGGTAAAGAAGAACAGATTCGGATACCAGCATCTTGGAAAGAACAAGACATTGCTAATGGTATTCTTCAACAACAGTTTGCGTACTCGTTTGTCTACACAGAAAGCAGGTATGAACCTTGGAATGAACACAATGGTGTTGGATGTAAACCAGGGAGCATGGAAGCTTGAGACAGAGCGTGGTGTGATAATGGATGGAGACAAAAGCGAGCACTTGCTTGAGGCTATCCCTGTTATGGCTTCATTCTGCGATATCATCGGAGTAAGAAGTTTCGCACGTTTTGAGAGCAAGAAATTCGACTACGAGGAGACAATCATCAACCAGTTTATCAAATACTCTGGAAAGCCAGTTTTCTCAATGGAGTCAGCAACTTGTCACCCACTACAGGCATTCGCAGATCTAATCACAATCGAGGAGTTTAAGGAGGTTAAGCGTCCAAAGGTTGTGTTGACTTGGGCTCCACATCCAAAAGCACTTCCACAGGCTGTCCCAAACTCATTCGCTGATTTCATGAATGAGGCAGATGTTGATTTCGTCATCACACATCCAAAGGGATACGAGTTGGCAGAGCAGTTCGTTAGAGGAGCAAAGGTAGAGTACGATCAGGACAAGGCACTTGCCGGAGCTGACTTCGTATATGCTAAAAACTGGAGTGCATACCAGGATCCTAACTACGGACAGATTTTGAGCAAGGATATGTCGTGGACAATCACAACAGAGAAGATGGCGTTGACAAACAACGGACACTTCATGCACTGTTTGCCAGTCCGTCGTAACATGATCGTTTCAGACGACGTGATCGAGAGCCCACGCTCATTGGTTATCCCAGAGGCTGCCAACAGAGAGATCTCAGCTGAGGTGGTTTTGAAGAGAATTTTGGAAACTGAATTCTAATATTTAAGAGGGCATTGATAATAAGATGCCCTCATTAAAAGGATTATTAAGGGCGAAGCCCTAAACCGCCTGTCTATGCGAGCCCGTAAGGGCGAGCGTAAAAATTAGGACTTAAAATAATTTATAAACTTAATTAATAAAAAATCAAAAAGGGCATGAAAAAAGAGTATTTAGCAGAGATGCTAGGCACAATGGTGCTAGTTCTAATGGGATGTGGTGCTGCAGTAGCACTAGGTTGTTCATCTAACTGTGCTGGTCTACACGTAGTAAACGCAGCTTCAGTAGTAGGAACATCAATCGCATTCGGTTTGGCAGTTGTAGCAATGGCTTACGCTATTGGCGGAATCAGCGGTTGCCACATCAATCCAGCAATCACACTTGCTTGCTTTATGTCAAAGCGTATGTCAGGTAAGGATGCAGGTATGTACATGGCATTCCAGACAATCGGAGCATTCATCGGAAGCGGTCTTCTTTTCGCATTGACTTCAAATGTTGATGGTCTTGCAGGAACAGGAGCAAACGCATGTCAGGATGGAGTTTCTATCGTTGGTGGTCTACTTGCTGAGATCATCTTCACATTTGTATTTGTATCTGTTGTTCTATTCTCTACAGATTCAAAGAAGGGTGCAGGCAACCTTGCAGGACTTGCAATCGGTTTGTCTCTAATTCTTGTTCACTTGGCATGTATCCGTTTCACAGGAACATCTGTTAACCCAGCTCGTTCAATCGCACCTGCAATCTTTGAGGGTGGTGCCGCATTGGAGCAGGTTTGGATCTTCATCGTTGGCCCATTCATCGGTGGAGCAATTGCATCAGTTGTTTACAACTGCATCTCAGGTAGCTGCGGTAAGGAAGACTAATCTGATTATAACAATCACAACAAAGGCTGTCTCAAACGAGGCAGCCTTTTGTGCTTTAATATCCATCTATTTTGTGCAAAACAACAAAAATGCCTTTATAATTCACGGAATCTCATAATTTTTGCCATATTCCGTGAAATATAAGCACTTTTTAGCTTTATATTTCACGGAATCTTACATTTCCGTTTTATCAACAAACATCAAAGCGGTGCTATAAATCACCACGGAGATACAAAGTACACTGAGAAAGTCTGCGACTTTTATAAGTGAAAAATAGATTAACTGGATATGGATTAACATTAGTTAATAGTACATAAGAAAAAAATTATTTTGCTTTGTTTTATATGTTTTTGCAATTCCATATTTTTGCAAAAATCAAAACAAAATTTATGGTTATAAATAAAAAATGTCTATTGGGCTTATTTTCAGGTATGCTTTTGGCAACTTCGATGTCAGCTAAAGTGCCTGTTAATATAAATTCAGGGATGCCTGCATACCCGTTTCCACAGTTTAAGTCGTACAAGACAGGAATCAATCTTGGAATGAAGCAATATGAGGGAATCACTCATGCGGAAATGGAGAAAGATATTCGTGGAGCATATCAGCTATTTGCTAACGAATGGGAATACACAGGAGATGAGTGCGACGGTGTAAAGTATATTCAAGGAAATATTGGATGCCCTTACGATTGCTCAGAAGGCGATGGCTATTCTCTTCTTGCTGCCGCTTATATGGGCGATAAGGTATCATTTGATGGACTATGGATGAGAATCCATGATATTAGACGAGCTAACCAAGTAAGATATCTTGATGGCGAACCTGTAGGTGAATCCGAATATGGATACAACAATTTGGGAGACCAGCTAATAAACTCTTCCGCAGCAGATGGAGATTGGGATATCGCACTTGCCCTTTATATTGCGTGGAAGCAATGGGGTGACGACAGTGGACATACTGCATTCAATGGAGATGCTATTTCATACAAGAAAGAGTTGATTGATGTCGTATCGGGCTTAGCCGAAATTTACAAAGAGCGATTCAAGAATGAAACTCCGACGAGAGTGACATCTGGGAACATCGGTTTGGATGGTTATCCTAAAAATGGAAACACTTGGGTAGAAGTGACTGATTGGGCTACTGAGAACAAAACTGAATATGATGGAGCGACATTGATCCCAGAGTACGCAGGTACACCTTCCTACAGTCATGCTGATTATCTTGCTCCAGCCTACTATTACGAGTTTTATAAACTTTTAGATGAGATCAACACAGAATCAGACAAGGAATGGCTTAAAAGACAGTTCCTTAGAGCCACAGCATCTTCAGATTGGATTATGGGCAACTGGCTTGAGCAGGACGACAAGTACCTCCCATACGCAGAAGAATACACAATCAACGACGACAACACAGTTACTCTCAAGTCAGGAAACCAAGGTGGAAGATTTCGCAGTGTATGGAGAACTTCTTTGAATTATATTTGGCATGGAAATCCAAATTTCACTTGGAATCCAGAGACTCATCAAGTAGAAGATAAACCAAACACTTATGAACAGACCGTATGCAAACGAGCTGCAGCATATTGTGCGGCTCCTCAAAAATGGACTGGCGCGAATTGTGTTGAATTTGCAGGAAGCGAAGCCTCTTTTGACGGTACGGATGTGTTGAGTTGGGATGTTCAACCTGATGGTTCAGCCGATGATTCCAAGTCAATTTATGTAATGAATTGGGTGCCAGGTGTATCGACTGGAGCTGCGGTTGGTGCAGAAGATTTAGATCTAACAGCAAAACTTTACCGTCGTTGTCAGATAGAGTGGGATTATAGAGAGGATAGTATTCCTTATTATTTTCATGGATGGTTTAGATTGTATGGCATGCTTTGCGCTACAGGTAACTTCTTTGCTCCTTCTGATATCAAACCAGAGGTTAATATCCGTCTTTATAAATCTATCAAAGATGGTAAGACTGTTTGTTATCCTGGAGATAATGTGACATTCTTGCTTGATTATCGCAACTATGGATCAGAGTATTCCGAAGAATTTGTGATAACAGAAAAACTTCCTGAAGGATTTGAATTTGTTTCTGCTGACAATGATGGCGTTTATGACCCTGCAGAACATACAATCACTTTCTCGTTGAACAGAGTCGGCGGAAGAATATATGATCACCTTGACAAAACGCAAGGCCGTGTCTCTTATACTATTAAGGCAAAAGAGGATGCAGAGGGTATGTATAGTTCAATCTCAACTCTTTCTTATGATGATGTTGTCGCTACTGCGGATGCTTATCCTAACAATGTGACTGCTACTTATGAGGTGAATTCTATTACAGTATTGCCGAATAAATTGAAAGTCACTACAGAAGTAAGCAAAAACATTGTTGAGCCAGGAGAAGAGGTTGAGTACACTATCTCATTCGCTAATGTTGATACTACGAAAGTTGTTGGAGGTCGAAAAGATGTTGCTGTGTCTGTTGCATCCACTGCTGAAAGAAGCAATATGAATCTTTATATGCGTTTGTGGAATGACGCTGCAGAACCTCTTATCAATTTGGGTAATTATCGCGTCTCTTATTATACGAATGAAATTCTATTGGATCAAACAATTGGTTATGAAGGTGGTAGTGATAATTATGCTAAATTGTTAGTGTCAGTTGATACAATTTCGCAATATCCAGGAAAGGAATTGTATAGAGTCGTTATGCAATTTGACAGTGTATTGTCAACAACAACAGCTCATTTAAGTAATTTCGCTGGTTTTTTGGATAGACGTATTCATGAAGGAGTGACTATACCATTAAGAGTGGAAGTACTGCTACATCATCCTAGTTATGGAGATTTGGATTATACAAATTATTTTTCGTATGATCCGGATAGTAATGCTGGCCATCGTGATTTGTATTATCCTGTTGCTCCACGATATGTAGAATATGGAAATCCTGATAAGACAGAAATTAGCAATGGTTACGTTCCTTCTGTATGTGAATCTGCAGATCATGTATACTCAAATATTGCTGTAGAGGAGTTTGATGGATATGTGTGGCGACTTGTACAGGGAAACATTCCTAATGTAGGACATGATCTTGAGAATGTTACTCTTTATGACACATTGCCTGCAGAACTTGAGTTTGTGGAGTTCACAAGTGAATCTCCATTAGATAAGATTGCAACTCTAAAGGCAGAAAAAGTAGAAGATGGCAGAACGTTAATTGTATGGCAGTCATCATTAATGCCTGCTGAGGAGTATAAGATTTCATTCAAGGTAAAGGTTAAAGAAGATGCTTCGTTAGAAGATGTCAATAATGTGGTGGTTGTCGACGCTGAAGATGCCTATGCATTTTCAAAATCAAAACTTACTATCAGTGAGACTCAGGGTGTAGATAATGTTTCAAATATTAATCTTGAACTTGTCTCTCCAAATCCTACAAGAGAATCTTGGATAATCTTACGTGATTGTGAGTATGAGATTTACAACGCCGTTGGTGCTAAATTGGAGAATGGTAGCGTCGAAGCAGGTTCTTTGATTGGTACAAAACTACCGACAGGAGTATATTTGTTAAAGACTCTTTCAGGCGAATCACAGAAGTTGATTAAGGAGTAAGAAGATTGATACTCAGTTTTTATAATATAGGATAGATTTTTTTCTATCCTATATTTTTTTGGTACTTCTCTAAATTCACCACGGAGACACAAAGATCACAGAGAAAGTCTACGACTCTTCTATGAGAAAAAGAGATTAATCGGAGTTAATTTGAGAGTTTTAGGAGATTTTATAGGTTGTGCTAAAATGAGGATTGTTAAGGGCGGAACGCCCTAACCCTTCCTACCTGCGCGAGCCGTAGGCGAGCGCATAAATAATAAGCATGTTTAGACATCTCTAACAATCACCACAGAGACACAAAGAGCACAGAGAAAGTCTACGACTTTTCTATGAGGGAATGAGTTGATCTGGAGTTGATTTGGCAGTTTTATTTATTGCCAGTAAATAAAAACAGCCGATTTTATTTACTGGCAATAAATAAAATTATATTTTTGCACCAGATAGACGATAACTTATACCAAATAGCACAATGCAAAAAGATATTTTTAGAACCCTTATCAAAGAAGGACAAGAAGATATAGAGAATATAGAATTAGTAAAACGACCTTTTGAATTTGAAGAGGAAGGCAGATACGTCCTTGTCGGCATCAGACAAGCGGGAAAATCATATTTGCTATATCAGCGTGCCAAAGATTATTTGGAGAAAGGACACAACATAAAAGAATTTGTCTATATAAATTTCGACGACGAGCGTCTTTTAGGGATGACATCAGATGATTTTGATCTGATTCTACAAGCATACTCGTCGACATATAATTATAAGCCAATCTTATTTTTTGATGAAATACAAAATATTGATGGCTGGGAACATTTTGCAAGAAGATTAGCAAACCAAAAATATATGGTTTTTATAACTGGATCCAACGCGAAAATGTTAAGCCGAGATATCGCGACTACATTAGGTGCACGATATTTCGACGAGAAGGTTTTTCCTTATTCATTTGAGGAATTTTTAATAGCTAACGATATCAAACTGGATGACGATTGGGAATTTTCCAAACAAAAGAATAGTGTCCAACTCTACTTCTCTGATTATTTCAAATGGGGAGGGTTTCCTGAGTTGTTGTTATATCGGAACAAGCGTCATTGGCTCAATGGTTTGTATGAGAAAATCCTACTTGGCGATATAATTCAACGTAACAACATAAAAAACGAGCATGCAATTCGCTTAGCAATAAAAAGACTTGCGGAGAATGTAAAACAGCCGACTTCATACAATCGTCTTGCAAACATGATTAAGAGTACGGGAATATCTACAAATACAGCATCCATCATCGATTATATCAACCATGTAAAGGATGCATGTCTGATATTCACTATTGAAAACTATGCTTCAAAATTTGCAGAGAGAGAAAGCACTAAAAAACATTATTTCACAGACAACGGGTTGCTGTCTATCTTTTTAACCGACGAGAACACTTCTCTGCTTGAAAATCTATGTGCCATAACTCTTTACAAGCAATACAACAAGACAGAAAGTGCACCCCAATTATACTATTATAACAAGAATGTCGAAGTGGATTTCTATATACCGGATGACGCCATTGCCATTCAAGCGTCATATAGTGTTCAGAATACAGAGACCAGAGTTCGCGAAGTTTCTGCATTGATCGCACTTAACAAATTATATCCATTGAAAAGAGCAATAATCATCACTTACGATGAAGAGGAGATTATCGAAGAATCAAATTTGACTATTGAAGTCATCCCAATTTGGAAATGGTTGTTAAGATAAAAAGCAGCCTCGTATTATCACCACAGAGACACAAAGAGCACATAGAAACTCTACGACGTTTCTATGAGGAGAAAAGATTATCCCGAGTTGTTTAGAGAGTTTTATTTATTGGCAATAAACAAAAATGGCCATTACAGATCTTTTCAATAAACATCATCAGAGGTGTTGCGACCGACTATGATACCAGACTCTCTTTTTTGTTTGTTCCAAAAACACTCTTCGATATCCTTATTCGTGAACTTGAAACTCCAACCGGACTTCCTTGATTTCAAGAAAATGGTGCCATCTTGATTGCAACCTGTGATTTTTTCTTTCTTATCTCCGATAAACAAATAGCCTACTATTTTCTCCGGATCACTGCAATCTATGGCAACTTTGTGAGGCACGTATTTGCCTGGACTTCTCCATTCGGAAACCTCAAAAAACAATCGGTCAGACACCGTTTCCTTAAGATTTACAGCCTCAACTATTTTTTGAATTCTACTTTTCTTGTCATCAACAACAACTTTTCCAATGTTATTAAGATAAGGTTTCAGATCTTTGATCAAGCATGATTTGCTATAATAAGGTTCGAAACATCTTGACGCATAACAGAAATCAGCATACCAATTTGATTCTCTCCAAAACTCGATTTTTTCCTTATCTATTCTATAATCAATATGAAATTGAGCATACTTTGCATGACCAAACGCTTTTGAATCTACCATTGATGAATCTGCAGGTTCATCTGAAGAATTGCCATTTTCATCATACTCATAATAGTCTTTATACGCATCAAAAAAAGCTTTGTAAACACCTTCGTCCCAATTATGAGAATTTAGAAATTTGAAATATCCTTCAAGTGTAAACAAAGATGCAAAAGGAATCTTAAAACATGCTTCTTCATTGTAGCACACCTTGTCCCCTGTTTCTAAATCAAAAATAAGAGTTTCTTCATTGTCAACGTCGCCATGGGCCTCAAAACCTACATATTCTATATCAAGCAACAGATACTCGTCTTCCATTTCATAATTAAAAGAAACACCATGACAATACTCAGTGAAAACATTATAATCTTCATCATAGGACACTGCTCTTAAAATTTGGGAATTTATGGAGTCAGCGACACTGGTTTGCTCATGATCTTCCGTTTTGACTTGCGGTATCGAATAATGTGCCGTAGGATGTGAACATGATTCACAATCAAGGAAAAGGGTTTGATCAAAGGTTATAGAATCAACCTTAAAAATTTCAGCATGACAAACCGTACATACCAGAGCCATCAAAAAAAATAAGATTTTACTCATATCTTCCCTACAAGCTATACTCAATATAAGTGTCAACTTCTTCCGCAACCCATTTAGCCGACATTGATTCCGACTCTTTTAGTTCTGCGACGAGGGTTTTAACTCTGTCGAGATATGACTCGCGTCGAGACACCTGCTTCAAGAAGAAAGCGATAGATGCCAATGCTTTTGTGTCCGTCTTCTGGACATCTGCCACGACTTTCGACAGATACTTGCTAATCATTGCGTCGCTTGCCTTATCATTCATAAGCAGACGGGAGTGTAGAGAATATCCGATAAGAGTCTGCTGCCATTCCGTCGCACCTGCCAATTTATCTACAATAGCATCAGCAAAATCAAGGCGGATCAACAGATTGCGTGATAAATACTCGGCAATCTCTTCGTTGAATGCCTCCCCTACCCACTTGTCTGCAATCTCAGGTGTGCAACATTCCGTCGGCATGATGATTGTAGCAATAAGCATTGTCTCACGCTGACGCAATCCCCACAATTTGTCTGCAAGGTCAGCATCTGGCTCGATCTCCACCGTCAACTCTCTCAAACGAGGATATGTGACGCCGAAAACCAACTTATATCCCAAATGACGCAATCTTGCCGCTGTGCTTCCGTCCATCGACAGACGAAGCATCTCTTTCACTCTACGGACTCTCTCATGGAGATCCAATGTCTTATTTACCTTTTGCATAATTCATAATTCGTAATTCATAATTCGTAATTGTCGGGACATGCCAACAATTGTAGAATTTCTAATTCAGCATTTAGCATTTAAAATGGATATCCGACTGCGAAATGGAAGGCGAAATCGTCGTTCCAATTCATTCGTATAGGACATTTCGATTCATCACATCTGTGATGGTTTATACGCCACTCTGAGCCATCGTCGATTCGGCTTGGGTCATGTATTTTCATTCCCAAATCGAAACGAATCAAGAAATATGAGAAATCAAGTCTCAATCCGGCTCCACCAGCCAACGCAATCTGCTTATAAAACTCTTTGATATCGAACACTCCTCCTTGCTGGTCTGGATAATCATCAATCGTCCAGACATTTCCACCGTCCAAGAATGTGGCAAGTTCAAGTTTCCAGAACAATTTGATTCTATACTCCAGATTCAGCAAAAGGTTGATATCGCCGGTCTGGGCCAAATAGTCTTCATTGGAATATTTTCCAGGTCCGAGTGTGCGGACAGCCCAACCTCTCACGCCACTCGCACCGCCTCCGTAGAAACGTTTCTCAAATGGCACACCTTTGGAATTGCCATACGGGACAGCCACACCAGCCTTGGCATGGTAGGCCATTCGGCATTTCTCGTTGATATACTGGTTGAAAGCATATTCCAACTCTGTTTTGACATACTGGGAATAAGGGACACCAAAAATCAAATCCTGACCTCCAATCGAATCCCTGTCGTAGTTGAAGACATTACGGAACAGACGGAACATATTTCCTCCTGTCTCAAAACTTGCCTTAAAGAGTTTCTTGTCTAACACTCGTTGGCTCAACATGTTGTCAAACGTATAGGTGAAACCCGTGCAAAGAATCTGGTGGTCGGTATAGTTGTAAAGCAAAATCGGATTGGAGTGATCATTGAAATATCTTGCGCGGAAAGAATCAGCCTCAGCCATTCTCACAAGATTATAGTCGAGGAAGTCGATAGTATAATTATAGAAGCGACGTCGCTGCCACATATACTTCCAACCAAAACTTAGCTGATCGCGCTTGTAACCCATTCTCTGGATATTGAAGGAGGCGTCGAGCTCTGTGCTCGCATTGATACGACGTTTGAAATCGCGGCTTAGGAATGGGAACATCACTCGTGGGATAGTAAGAGTGACACTTGCCCCATAATCACGGATTTTATTGGTGCTGTCACTCGTCAGAATAATTCCACTGACAGCCTCCTGTGAATAGCTCAATTTAAAAGAGAGCCTCTCCGAACCACGGAAAATGTTATGATGGCTCCAGCCAAGCGTACCTCCAAATCCGAAATCGTGCAGCGACGTGATTGTAGCCTCGACATTGGCAGAAACAGACTTTGTCTTTGTAGGAGACAGTGTGATCTGGCAATCAACCTCATTCTCATCGTTGTGTTTGTCGACAAAATTGACATAAGCGGCACGGACGATTCCCAAAGAGTTGAATTTCGACAATGTGAAATCGGAGCGGTAGGAGTTGTACATATCACCTGCCCCAAAAATAATATTGTCTTCAATCACAGATGATCTTAGGAACGGTTTGTACATATACTTAATCAAGATACCCTCCTCCGACCTTACACTGTCGTACTGCAAGAGTTCCGTTTGCGACACTATCGGCTTATCAAGAGTGACGACGGAGATATCCGCAATCTTATATTGCGCGTGAGGCACGTCGACGCGTGAGCCATCCGACTGAGTTTTCGAAAATGGCTTCAGTTCCAAAGTAATATCCACCTTATGGTCGCCGACGGTAGTGTCGGCAGTGTAGGAGATATAATCCTTGGTGAAATAGAAATATCCGCGACGTCGCAACAGGCTCGACATATTGTTACGCTCAGCATCAAGTTCATCGCTATCGAAGAGCATACCATTCTTCAGTTTCGACTCATAGAACCTATCCGTCTCCACAATTTTTTTAATCGCAGTATCGCCACGGTAGTCATAGTCTATATTATTGATAACGAACGGCACACCCTCGTCGACATGATAAGTCACCACCGCACGTTTCTTTTTATATTCCACGTCGGAAGAAGCCTTGGCATTCATGAAGCCCTTGGCTCGATAGTACTTTTCAATCTGTCGTTCCGACTGGATACGCATCATCGAATTGTAGATCACAGGCGGCTCACCCATCTTACGAAGAGCACGTCCCAGATGTCTGACACGACCGTTGCTCTTAATAGAATCTTTTCTGGAAAGGCTATAGAGACGGAGGTGAGCACGGAAAAGTCCGAAGATTTTAAGGTTAGGCTGCTGACGGACATACGACTCCGCGTCGTTGTTTTTCAGCTGCGTATTCTTAATGTCCATCCTCACATCATCGAGCAAATAGTCGCCATCCGCCACGTACTTCACGGGCGAACAAGCGGAGAAAAGGACTATATATAATGCAAATATTAAAAAATACGCTTTTTTCATATATTTTAACCTTTCAGCAAAGGTTTTGCAAATATATTCTTTTTATCACTAAAATTTTGTTATAGATTTGCATTTATAATGGATTGAACGAAAAAAACAACAAGAAATGACACTTATAAAATCAATTTCCGGAATTAGAGGAACAATCGGTGGCGGAACAGGTGACAACCTTACTCCACTTGACGTAGTAAAATTCACAGCAGCATTCGGCACTTGGATCTCAAAGAGATGTGGCAAGAAGGCAGCAACTATCGTTGTAGGTCGCGACGCGAGAATCTCTGGTCCAATGGTAGACTCAATCGTTACTGGTACGCTTGTAGGTCTTGGAGTCAACGTTGTAAATATCGGTCTTGCATCTACTCCAACAACTGAGATCGCAGTTGTAAACGAGAAGGCAGACGGTGGTATCATCCTTACTGCAAGCCACAACCCTAAGCAGTGGAACGCATTGAAGCTTCTTAACGAGAGAGGTGAGTTCCTTTCTGACGCTGACGGAAAAGAGGTGTTGAAGATGGCCGACAACGACGAATACACATTCGCTGAGGTTGACAATCTTGGACAGGTAAAGAACGTAAACAACTACGATGATATCCATATCGACAAGGTATTGGCTTTGAAGCTTGTTGACGTTGAGGCAATCAAGAAGGCTAACTTCACTGTTGCTATCGACTGTGTCAACTCAGTAGGTGGAAATATTTTGCCTAAGCTTCTTGAGCGTCTTGGCGTTAAGAACGTTAAGGGCTTGAACTGTGAGGCAACAGGACACTTCGCACACAACCCAGAGCCAATTCCAGCAAACTTGACTGGCATCGCTGACCTTTGCAAGAAGGAGAAGGTAGACGTCGGTTTCGTTGTTGACCCAGACGTTGACCGTTTGGCTATCATCACTGAGAACGGAGACATGTTCGGTGAGGAGTACACATTGGTATCAGTTGCCGACTATGTATTGAGCAAGACTCCAGGTAACACAGTTTCTAACCTAAGCTCAACTCGTGCTCTACGTGACGTTACTAAGAAGCGTGGTGGTGTTTACAACGCTGCAGCTGTAGGTGAGGTTAACGTAACAACTAAGATGAAGGCTACAAACGCAGTCATCGGTGGTGAGGGTAACGGAGGAGTCATCTATCCAGAGAGCCACTACGGCCGTGACGCTTTGGTCGGTATCGCATTATTCTTGACTCACCTTGCTAATAAGGCTATCAAGGTCAGCGAGTTGAAGAAGGAGTACCCTCTATACTTCATCTCTAAGAACAAGATCCAGCTTACTCCAGACATCGACGTCGACAAGGTGCTTGCATCTATCAAGGAGGCTTACAAGAACGAAGAGGTTAACGACATCGACGGCGTTAAGATCGACTTCGCTGAGAGCTGGGTTCACTTGAGAAAGTCTAACACAGAGCCAATCATCCGTATCTATTCTGAGGCAGCAACTGAGGCTGAGGCAGAGAAGGTAGCTAAGGAGATCATGGACGCTGTGGCTAAAATCACTAAGAAATAAAGAATTAAATTCAAATAACTAACTACAAAATTTCAAAAAATGAAAAAACATTTGCTTGCATTGCTTTCTTGGTCAATGCTATTCTTCGGAGCAGTCTCTATGACATCTTGTGAAGATGACGACGAAGAGGAACCTAAGCAGGAGAACGTAGACAACGGCGGCAACGATCAGAACCAGAACGGCGG
>DCIP01000027.1:0-22211 GCA_002317115.1 Candidatus Scybalocola fimicaballi | reverse complement strand
GCAACGATCAGAACCAGAACGGCGGCAACGATCAGAACCAAAACGGTGGCAACGATCAGAACCAAAACGGTGGCAACACAAGTAACCAAACTTCTGCTGCTGACATTTACAACAAGTACAAATCTCAGACAGGAGCTAAAGTCATAGGTGACGATGTAGTTTACACCTTGACTATAGAAGGTCAGACTACAGTGGCTATTATCAATTTCAATGGTGACAACATCTCTGGAGGAAAGTCATACACAGACTTAGGTACTGAAACTGCTGCAATCAAAGCTTGTGCAGAGGCAGTGGCTGACGGCGAAATTGCTGAGCATGAGGGATCAATCGTTATCACTACAATGAGCAATGAGGATATCGCTGAATACGAGGGACTACCAAAAGATCAGTTGGTAATGTTCTTGAACCTAATGGGCGGTGGTGGCCTTGATGATCTTTTGGGCGGTGGTGGCCTTGAGGATCTTTTTGGCGGTCTTTTGGGTGATGAATAACAACCATCAAAGACAACAAATTCAGAGGAGAGCATTTTGCCCTCCTCTTTTTATTTCCCATCTTAAGAATCAAAAGTTTAACCTATTTTGTTGTAAATATTCGTATACTATCCTACCTTTGTGTTTATTAAAAAGCAATCAGATGAAAAGATTTATCATTCTCACTCTATCCGTATTGCTCAATAGTGTCATGCTATGGGCTGCAGCACCTTTCTCTTTCTCATTCGATGAGACGACGGGAGAGGCGACGCTTCTGTCTGCCAACAAATCTATCTCGAAAGCGGTGGTGATTCCAGACTCAGTGGAGAATGAGGGGAAATATTATGCCGTGACAAAGATTGCCAAACAGGCTTTCGCTAAATGTGGAAAGGTGGAGACGGTGAAACTTCCGTCGAAACTAAAGGCAATTGGGCCGACTGCTTTTGCTGAGTGCACCAAACTGAAATCGATTGCCATTCCTGAGGGAGTGGAGGTTGTGCCCCACCACTGCTTCTTCCTCTGCACATCACTTGAGTCGGCCACCCTACCGTCTACGCTAAAAATGATCGATCACGACGCTTTTATCGCGTGCAGAGCATTGCAGACGATACGCATTCCAAAGAACGTCAGCCATATCAAATCATGGGCATTCGGCGAAAACCTTGCTCTTAAATCAGTAGTGTTTGAGCCAGGCAACACTCGCCTATCCATCGGCGACCATGCTTTCGACCGTAGCGGATTGGAGACGCTGATAATTCCATCTTACGTGGATTCCCTTGGCGAATACGTTTTCAACGGCTGTGGAGCCTTAAAATCAGCCACAATAGAGGCCAATTTCGACACTCTACCTAAGATGACATTCCACGGATGTGAGAACATGTCAGAATTGTCGTTAAAAGGCACGATGAACGCCATCGCCTACGGAGCCTTCTCCGACTGCAAGAAAATGGCAAGCGTCACACTCCCAGCATCATTGATGGAGATTGGCGTGAACGCGTTTGACGGATGCAAAAGTTTGGCCAACATAAATCTTCAAGACCTCGCGTCGCTACACACGATCAGAGAGGCAGCGTTTTCAGGATGCGAATCGCTAACCCGCGTCGCACTGCCAAATGGAATTAAGAAAATAGAGGACGGCACCTTCATGAGCTGCCATTCATTGATAGAGATAACAGGAGAAAACGTGGAATCTGAGGCAGAGTTCTCATTCTACGATTGTCCAAATTTAAAAACTAAAAAATTCGCAAAATGAAAAACTTTCTACGAGCAATAATAGCTATGCTATCCCTTTCGTGCTGCACACCAAAGAACGGAGTCGAGACACAGGCAAAAATGAAAGATGTGAAGGAGTCGTCGGACGAGCATACTATCCCATCAATATCATACGACCAGTTTATCGACAAAATCTATGATTTCGAGCACGATACGCTACAGAAGTGGACAAACAAATCCAACCGTCCGATCGTGATTGATTTCTATGCCTCTTGGTGCGCTCCATGCAAGAAGATAGCCCCAAGTTTGGAGGCATTGTCGAAAGAATATAAAGGCGACGTGGATTTCTACAAGGTCAACGCGGAAGAGGAGTCACGTCTTGCCATAGCATTCAACGTGCAGTCGCTTCCGACACTTATGTTCATTCCGAAAGAGGGAGATCCATATTTGAGCATCGGCTACATCTCTAAGGGAGAGATCAAATCAATCATCAAGGAATTGGTGAAGTATTGAGGAATGAACGCAACCGACACCTGCCGTGCAGGAATCGACACACGCTTACCATCCACCAAATTAGCTGAGATTAACCACGCAATCAGGTCCAGCGGACCTGGTTCGCTTGCGACAATAGCCGATTCCATGTGTTCGGTCAAAGACTGAATACATGGTGTCGGTTTCATTGATTTTCGGATTATTCCCGACACCCGAATCCGACATACTATTCTTCCTCCAAGAAGCATCCGTGGAAGCCATAGTCTTTTTCCGACTCTTCTTTTGGCACGATATAGTATGTGCCTTCTGCTGATCCACACACTTCTCCTTCTGGAGACAAGAGTTCGATATGTAGTGCTACAAACTTGCGTAAGTCTTTGACCTTTGTGGCCTTAAGTTTTATTTCTGGCCAAGATGATTTCACACTTTTAATGAACTTCACTTCCAACTTAGCAGTGACTGTTGCAGCCTGCTTGAAGTAGTGAACCCACCATGCTCCGACTTCATCGAGCATCAACGACTGGATTCCTCCGTGCACTACTCCACTCCATCCGTCGTAATGTGGTTTACTCTTCCATATTCCAATCATCTCTTCTCCTTCAACGTAAAACTCCATCTTCAATCCGATGGGGTTTGTTGGGGAGCAAGCAATGCAATCATATCCTTCTTGACCAAGCCAAGGACTTCTTACTTTCTTCATTGTATTTTTCTAAATAAAACTATGTCAATCAAGTTTCGCGAGTAGTTTAGAACAGAAAACGTGCCTAACAAATAAACAACTTCGAACATGGTTTTCATTTGTTAATGTTTTCCCCGTTTTGGGGTTTTCCAGAACAAACGAGTTTGTGGGTTTTCCAAGCGTGAAATATATTATAAAACGCTGTTTTCTGTTGTATTAAACTCGTTGACAATACATACGAAAATTGAATTGTGCAATTATTTGTCCATAATAAATGCGGAATTAGAATTCAATCTTAATTCCGCATTCAGCTTTTCGAATTTATAATTTCTATCAAATTGTGACTTTTGCGAATGGTGGTAGAGAGACGTCGCTGAAATCGCCATCTTTGTATTTGAAATAACCTGTGATGCCGACCATAGCAGCGTTATCGGTAGTGTAGCCGAACTTTGGAATGTAGATGTTCCACTTGTAGCGACGGGCGTGATCCTCGAATGCTGCTCTCAACGCTGAGTTTGCCGACACTCCACCTGCCACAGCGACGTGGTTGATTCCTGTCTGCTTTACAGCCTTACGAAGCTTGTCCATCAAAATATCCACCACAGTTGTCTGCAATGACGCGCACAAGTCGTTGACATTCTCCGCAACAAAGTTTTCATTCTTAGCGATCTCGTCACGCAAAGTGTAAAGGAACGACGTCTTCAAGCCACTGAAACTATAATCCAAACCAGGAATATGTGGTTTGCAGAACTTGAATGCCTCTGGATTTCCCTCTTTAGCCAACTTGTCCACAACTGGGCCTCCTGGATAAGGCAAGCCCATCACCTTAGCGCATTTGTCGAATGCCTCACCAGCAGCGTCGTCGATAGTCTGACCGATGATATTCATCTTGTTATAGTTTTCCACCAACACAATCTGTGAGTTTCCTCCTGACACAAGAAGGCATAGGAATGGGAATGGCGGACACTTATGGTCTTCACCCTTTTCCTCGATGAAATGGGCTAAAATATGAGCCTGAAGATGGTTGACATCAATCAACGGAATTCCCAACGACAATGAGAAACCCTTAGCAAACGAAGTGCCGACCATAAGGCTACCCATCAATCCCGGACCACGAGTGTAAGCTACAGCGTTAAGGTCCTCCTTCTTCAATCCAGAACGCTTGATCGCCTCACTCACCACAGGGACAATGTTCTGCTGATGAGCTCGTGAAGCCAACTCTGGCACCACTCCACCGTAACTTTCATGCACCTTTTGGCTCGCAATCACATTGGACAAAAGGATATTGTCCTGCAAAACGGCAGCAGAAGTGTCGTCGCACGAAGATTCTATCGCTAAAATGTTTATTGACATTTTCAAATCTTTTTAATTATCATTAACTTTGTAGCATTATTCAATGACTGCAAAATTTATACAAAGATAAAAAAACTTACTTACATAGTGCTTATTCTTGCCGCACTTGTTTTCTCCTTATTTACGGCGGCGTATTTTGTATTGCAAAATGAGCAACTACAAAGTAAGGTCGTACGCAAAGTAACGAGGGATCTCGAAGCGCGTACTGGAGCAGATGTATCTTTGGAACGCATTGATTGGAACTTTCCCAACGCATTTATCATCAATCAGTTATATATATCAGACGAAGAAAAGGACACCTTGTTTTACGTTGATAGAGCCAAGGTGACACTTAATGTGCTGCCTCTTTTCAAGTCGTGCATCAGCTTCCGTACTATCCAGCTTACCGAAGCCGACGCGAGAATAAAATATCTGAAGAATCGTCAGAAATACAACTACGATTTTATTGTGGACTCGTTCACCAACCCTAACGACACCACTTCATTCGACTGGAATTTCGACCTTGAGTCGCTTGCTTTTACTGATTGCAAAATGGAATTTGTTGCCGACGAAGATGTCTCTTACGTCGACAGTATCTTCTGCCCGCAACATATCATGCTAAACGATATCAACGGAGCCTTGTTCATCAAGGAATCAATGTTCAACAACGAACAGGAATACAAATTGCACCGTCTGCACTTCAAAGAGAGATCGGGATTGGAATTGAGCAATCTTTCCACAACCATGACTGTCACTGATGATGAAATCAAATTCGACGAATTCGTCACGCAGACGCAAAACAGCCAGTTGGCATTGTCGCACGCGTCGATCCAACTTCCTAAAATCAAAGAGAATTTACACCGATATACCGACAGTAGGATTGACATCGCCTTAAAGCCGTCTAACATCCATCTTGCCGATTTCTCTTCACTATTCCACTCGTTCCGCAATTCAAAAGACGATATCAGACTAAGCGGAAGCATCATTGGTTCAAAACAAGAGATGAACCTCAAATCCATCCAGATGGACATGAGCGAAACGATGACGTTCGACGCGGATTTCAAATTCACAAATATTTTCAGCATCGACTCTATAGGCATTGACGCTAAATTCAACTCCATCACTTTGACTGCCGATGACGCAAAAAAAATCGGTCAGTTGATCATCGACCGTCCGGTCTACCTTCCTCCTGTTGCCGACTCTCTCGGTTTGATCAGATTCGCAGGAAATGTCTATGGCAAATTCAAAGAGCTGTATGCGGAAGGAGAACTTGCTACCGATGGAGGAAACATATCAACAGACGTCATGATCAAAGCCAACGACAACAAATACGAGAAATTCGGCATCATCGGAGCGACCTCCGCAAGGAATTTCGATCTTACCAAACTGTTCGGAAAAGAGAGCGGTCTGGGCAAAACTGCATTTGAACTTGAGGTGGACATCCAGAAAGTCGAGACTGAAAAGTTTGATATGGAGCTTGCCGGAAAGATCGACACTTTCTACTTCAAAGACTATCTCTACCAGGGTGTGACGCTGAATGGAAAGCTGAACGACAGAAGCTACACCGGTAATTTCTCACTCAAGGATGACAACATCTCTTGTGAGTTTGAGGGAAATGTCAACATGAAGCACAGGGATATGCCTGTGATGAACTTCACCGCAAGCATCAAAGACGCCAATATCGACAAGTTGAACTGGATAGAGTCGGAGGATCCTATCACCGTTTCATTTGACATCACAACAAACTGCACAGGAAAAACCATCGACGACTTGTCTGGCTCGGTCACTCTCGACAATTTCCTATGCACACGTGGCGACAGATACTTGTATCTCAACCTTTTCACACTCAACACCGTACCATCGAAAAACGGGAAGAAAAGAATCAACATCATCTCCGACTACATCAATGGAAATGTAGAGGGGAAATACTCTTTTGCGACGCTGGTCGACAACATGAAGCAGATCGCATACTCATATCTGCCGACGTTGAAGGAAATGGATCCTAAGTATGTGGAGCCATCGACGTCGGAGAGTGCCAACGATTTTACCTTCAGCTTTGCGATTGAGAACACAGAGCCAATCAACGATATCGTTGAGCTTCCTGTCGTGATTCAGCAGAAAAGCACACTGAAAGGATTCATCAACGACAGCACCAAGAAATTCCAGTTGAGATTCGAGGCTCCACTCTTCATCTACAACGACAACATTGTGGAGGACGCCTTGCTTTTGGTGGAAAACCCACATGAAGATCTCAAGGTTGTCTGCCGTTCAACCTACTCAGATCCTGACAAGCGTAGATATCCTTACTATATCAGTCTGAATTCCAACGCTAAGAACGACAATCTCGATTTGCGTCTGTCGTTCAGCAATTCGGAGGATGTCACTTATAGTGGAAATCTATCGTTGAAGACGGCGTTGAAAGGCTACACCAAAGATGGATTGTCGGCAGACATCTCAATCATTCCGTCGAAAGTGGTGATAAAGGATTCGGTGTGGAGCATCGGAGCCGGAGAGATCGAGTTGCGTCCGAAACTACTCGACGTCAAGAAATTCGAAATCGAGAACAGCTACCAGAAATTCCATGCACAAGGAAAGACGACGGATTTGAAAGACGACAGTTTGAGAATCTGGTTCACCGATCTCGACGTCACTCAGTTCAGCAAGATTCTCGACAACAAGTATATCACCTTCGGAGGAATCGGAGACGGTGATTTCTATTTGACAAAACTGTTCAGCAATCCAACGATAGAGGGAAAACTTGGTTTGTTCGACGCCTACCTCAACAACTATCCATTTGGAGATATGCAGGCTGAATTTGGCTACGACAAGAAGAACAACACACTCATCTTCGGAACAGATGTGGTGACTGCATGGGAGACTCATGAAAAGAGCGAGATCGACGGAGCTGTATATTTCGACAACGACTCATTGTTTATCGACGGCAAACTTCGCGATATTGATATGAAATTCCTACGTATCTGGCTCGACGGAGTGTTGAGCAACAATACAGGAGTGCTCAACACCGACGTCTTGGCATACGGCAAGTTCGACGACATCGGACTTGAAGGAATAGGACTTGTGCGTGATTTCGATTTCAACATCGACTACACAAACGTCAAATACACATTCTCAGATACAGTGTGGATGAGACATAACTCATTCAGATTGGACGGAATAAACATCAAAGATCAGGAAGGCAACAACGGTCTGCTTTCTGCCCTTATTCTCTGCGAAGGATTCCTACACTGGAAATATGCCGTCAACCTTGATTCCGACCATCTGCTTGCTCTCAACACCAATGAGACCGACAACGACTTGTTCTATGGAAAGGCATACATCGGTGGAAAGGTCGGAGTGTCGGGAAGCGGAGACGAGTTGAATATCGACATCAAGGCAAAGACTAAGAAAGACAGCAAACTGATAGTGCCTCTCGACGGTGCGAAAGGCGTGGACGACGCAGGATTCATCACATTCAAGAAGAATTCAAAGATGACGACGCAGGAGCTACGTAGAGCAAGAAGGCAAAAGATTCAAAAGATACGTGAGGAGGAGGCTGAGACTCCAATTATCGTGAATGTCAATGCCGCGTTGGAGGCGACACCAGATGCCCAGGTATCGTTGATTTTGGATCAGAAACTTGGAGACGCCATACGCGCGAGAGGAAATGGAAACCTGACATTCAACTATGATGGAAGAGACGACCTTTTCAAAATGTATGGACAATACCAGATCACAAAGGGAGACTATCTGTTTACTATCCAGAGTATCATCGCAAGAAAGTTTGAATTGCTCGACGGAAGTACAGTCCGCTGGAATGGAGACCCTACAGCCGCAATCGTCGATATTGACGCCAAATACACGTTGAGCGCTTACGTCGGAGATATCTTAGCTGAGAATAATGTCACCACCACACAGGTCAACTGTCTGATGGATATCTCCGGTACGATCTCAAAGCCAACAGTAAAGTTTGACCTTGACATGCCAAACATCGACGACGATATGATGCGTAAGGTGAAAAGTGTGATCAACACCGATGAAGCGATGAACAGAAACGTCGCCAGTCTTCTTGCATTCGGAACATTCAACACATCTGATATCGGAACAACCAACAACAACATGTCGGCAATGGGATTCGCCGCATTGTCTTCGGAAATCAGTGGTTTGCTTTCAAAGATCAACAATGATGTCAATGTCGGCGTCAACGTGCGTCCGGACCAGTTTACCCAAAACACAGAATTTGAGGTCGCTTTATCCACTGGATTATTCAACGACCGATTGCTCCTAAACGGAAATTTCGGTCGACGTGAAGGTTTGTCGGCATTGCAAAACGAAATAAGCAGTAGTGCGATTGTCGATTTCGATGTGGAATATAAGATTTCTTCAAACGGAAGATTCAGAGGAAAGGCATTCAACCGTTCATCCAATAGTTACCTTCGTAATATAGGCTCGCAAACCCAAGGATTAGGATTATTGTATCGTCACGATTACGACGATGCTGAGGAGTTGATTAGCACATACATCTCTCCATTCAAGAAAATGTTTGGAAAGAAGCGTAGGAAAAACGATAACGTTAACGTTGACGATAACGAAAACAAAAACGAAAGCCAAAAGAAGGACAAATGAATCTTGCAATTCTTATCACTTTAGCTATCCTTGCCACTATCGCAGTTTTTTTATGGGCGATTCACCAAAGAGGAGGAAAGCGATACTTTCTTGCTATATCCTATACTTGTGCACTAATTCCAATTGTCTGTTTCACTCTATTTTTGTCAAGAATTGAGATCGAAAATTTTGCCGAGTTTTTTGAATTTATACCAAAGGGGATAGTATTCGTTTCATTTTTCACTTATCCTATAGCACTAGTTTTCACCATCGTATTCTTTTCTATTGCTTGTCTTTTAGGAGCGACAAACATACCTAACGAAAACAGAATTACTAAACCAACTCCTCTAAAATGGTTTTGCTATGTGTTATTAAATGGAGTTGTGGTTAATAGTATCCTTTGTATTACGTTTGAGAGTAAAGATATTCTGTGTTACATTACATCCACGACTCTTATCATTCTGCAATATCCTATTCTTTGTAAAATGGACAACTGGACAAAAAAATCATTTATACTCACAGCGACTATGATGATTTTCTTTTTCCTCTTCTATTTTATTTCAACAAAAGAAGACATAGACAAAACAATATTAGACCATATAGGTTCCGTCACATTGATGAGTATATTAGGATTTACAAATGGCTCTGTTTTCCTAATGGCAATAATCTGGATGAACTACGCATTAAGAAAGAGATTATTCTAAATGTCAACGTTAACGTCAACGTTAACGTCATATTTTCCCTTCTTTCTCAAATTTCGCCATTTGATAAGTATTGAATAGATTCTGCCATAGGCTATAAAAACCTCCAGCAATCGCACACGACGGATGAAGGAATGTGGAGCCAAGCCAGATGATGAAGACCGTGTTACGCTGGGCCAAACCTTGCCCTGCACCGATATGTTCACCATATTTTCTGCCTATCTTTTTGCCAAAGAAAAACAAAAAGGCACATACCACCATAGAGACAAACGCAACCGCTATCTCAATCGGTATTCCAAACTCACTCGAAATCAGATATCGTAAAGTCAACGAGATCGCCAGGCACATCGCCACAGCCCAAAGGTATAAAGGCAGATCTCGCCACTTCTTTACAGTGTCAATCACCTTAGGGAAAAATATCTGCGTTGCCAAAGCCGCCAAAATCGGAATGACAAGGAGCGGCGTGACACGTCTTAAAATCATCAAAAAGCTGTCGCAGAGGGAATAATCCTTCGTCGACATAAAAGGAATCATCACAGGCACGAAAAAGGCCGTAATGAGGTTAGAAATCAAAGTATAGGTGGTTGTGGTCTCGCTATTGCCTCCCCAGCGTTGTGTCAGCACGACGACGCTTCCTGTTGCGGTTGGGCTGGCGACGCAGATGAAGGCGGCTTCAGCCAACACCACGAACTTTGTGTCCTGCAGTAGCGACGCGATGACAGTGATCACCGTCATCACTGATATTTGAAACAGAAACAGCATCAGATGCCAACGAGTGAATTTCAACTTACGGAGATTCACTTTGCAGAATGTCACGTAAAGCATCACAAGCACCATCGTCGGAATAAGGAAATTCACTAAAGAATTTACAGCACCACGAGTGGAACTCGACAAATCCAAATTATGATAGATCAGGTATGCAGTGATGCCGAACACCATAGCGATCATCAGAATATACTGGTTGATGAAATGATTTATTTTCTCTTTCGTTGACATCTATTTCAAAATTTATTCTCTATAAATTATTATAAGTTGGAGGAGGAGCAAGGGCTTCCGCCCTTTGCAAAACCTATATAGAACAGAAAACGTGCCCGATAAATAACAACTTCGTTGTGGCACTGGAAAACAGACATTCAAATGTCTTGAAAACGCTTAACGCGGAAAAAGAAACATAAGAAAACTTTGTGGTTGTTCAAAATGAGCTTTGCTTATAATCTTTAGGACAGAGCCAAAAACAAACAAGGCCGAGATGAAATCCCGACCTTGCCTTTATGAATCAAAACTGATTACTTAGATTCGTTTGCCAAGCGACCGAGCAACTCAGCACCTGTGTAATCATTAACTATCTTGTCTCTCAAATCAGAAGTTAGGATCTTAACCCCGTTTGTGATCTCGTTGTTGAACACCTTCAATGGCTTGGCATCAGCAGATGTGATGAAAGCGAAGTTGTTGCCAAGGTTATCATCGCCAGACTCATTCTTTGGATCAAGAGCCAAGAACATGTAGCAGTCTGCATCTGTAGAAAGGCCGTCGCAGAACTGTGATGGCAACTTATACTCGATAGTCAAAGTCTTGCCTAAAATATCTGATGCCTTAGCACCCGCAGGAATAACAGCGTTTACCTTAGCCTCACCCAAAGTAGACTTTGTGTGGAAATGCTTCTTCTTGAATAGAGTGTAAACAACGTCGCAGTCAGACAAGTTGACATTGCTTGAACCATTATTAACGATATCGAAAGTCAACTTACGTGAGCCATTTATTAGAGCCTCGTCTGCGATAACCTCAAGCTTCAAATCAACACCTGTGATGCCTCTTGTTGCGGCAGTGTTGTCAGCGTAGTCATTTGCATTGTTGGATGCAGACCAAACGCCGAATGCAAAGTTATTGATGAAATGGTTGTAACCAACCCAGATATATCCGTTATCACCCCAATCAGACGCACCCCATGAGTTCTGAACACGGAACGCCTTTCTTGAATCATTATAACCTACCACCAACATAGCGTGGTAAGCATGACCTCCATTATATGAATCCGGATCATCAGCCGTGATTGTGGCGCTTGAATTCCAACGCATAAAATTCTCTCCAAGTTTAGCACCTACCACAAGTGGACCTTTAACAAGCTTAGACTTCAAGTTGCTTTCGTTCATACCGTAAGCGGACGTACCAGACAATTCTCTTGTGTAAGCCACCAAACGGTAGGCACCCAACTTATTGCTTGCATTACCAGTAAGAGTAGCGCCATCACAAGTCATCTTCTGACCAGTAAATGGTTTGTTTGCCATTGTTGTGGCACCGTTAGAGATCAAAACCTTGAATGCAGGATCAAAACTTGCTCCACCACACTGGTTAGATGTAGCACTGCTATACTTAGATCTCATACCATGCCAAAGGTCGATTGGCGAAGTCTGGTAAGAGGCTGTAGACTTAGCATTTGTGCGCTTAGCATCCATATTATCAAGAGTAGTCTTCAATCCGTAACCTGTAGCCCAAGCCACACATGTTCCGTATGAGCCCTGGTTTCCTACAGCAGGAGAGTATGCAGACCAATCCATAGATGGAGGAAGAGAAGAGTTGTCATTATCAAGACCGTCAACATTCTCGTCGTCGATATCCTCGTTCTGGGGAATATAACCCATACTGTCAAGAAGAGCCTCCAAAATATCAAATACAGCATTTACAGTACTCTCGTCACACGATGTCAAAGAAAGAGGCATCGCTGCAATAGCTCCTCCAACAAACAACTTGCCAACTCGGCTGCGTAGATTTTTTATATTCATATCTTCTTATTTTTGGTTATTCCTTCGCAACATCCTTATTCGTAGATTTATCTCTTATCTGGATGTTACTCGGATTATTTTGTTCTTTAGCTGCTTGGTTATCTCTCATCTTTCCTAAAGAGAAAATATGCTTCTCTCTCTTAAGAGCAGAATAAGTACATTCGTCATTAGCGACCTTATCAATCTTCACGTTAGACAAATCTGGATAGAAGAAGAACAAAGACTCGTTCATATCCATTATATTTGCTGTAGAGTTTGAGAAACGGCTTGGTGAGTTGAACACACAATAGTTAAATGTGATTTTACCGAAAATCTCAGCATGAGTCATGATAACAGGAGCCAAGAATTTAGAGTAAGACAAATCACAATCGTGGTTGAATTTAGCATAGTTGAACAAAGCTGAACCTCGGACAGTCATGTTTGAGAAGATAGCGTCTCCCTCGAATGTAGTGTTGTTCATCATCAACTCGGAGCAGATCAACTTGTGAAAATTCGCGTCGCCTTTGAATGAGGCATCCATGAATGAAATGTTTCCGTTTGAGTAGCTCGACGTGAATGAGAAATTCTTCTCAGCAGTAATCTCATAGAATCTGTTGATACCTCCACGAAGCTCAAGCAAATCAAACTTAGCGTTCTCTCCGAAAGTAGACTTACTGAAATCGATATTGTCAGCAACGATAACCTTTGTGAAATCAACCTCTCCACGGAAATCACAATCCGAGAAAGTCACCGAACGACGGAAATTCGTGCTGCATGAGAATTTATCTTTATACTTAGACTTTCCAACCACATTTCCCATAAACAAACAGTGGTTGAAGTACAAAGGGACCTCAACGTCTACCTCAACAGCAATACCAGATGTGATTCTTGGATCGCCACACTGAGTGAAATCCAAATCATCCCATATCATACAATTCATCAGCTGGACAGGCTTTCCTTTCTTGACCATCTTGATGATATCTTCAGCATGATATTCTGTCATTGCCTTAGACGACACTGTCTCAGGTTCTCTCGCTTCTGCGTTATTTCCTCCGTCTCTTCCACACGAAACGCTAAAGAAAGAGAAAAACATCAACACTATTAATTTTATGAAATAGATCTGCGATTTAGTCATTACATTACCTAATTTAACCATTTACATAGCA
This sequence comes from Candidatus Scybalocola fimicaballi, assembly GCA_002317115.1. GTDB lineage: Bacteria > Bacteroidota > Bacteroidia > Bacteroidales > Paludibacteraceae > UBA1723. The sequence continues at coordinate 8,798 of DCIP01000027.1, read as the reverse complement.
AAGGTAAATTATTTTTAAATACCCTATGTCAAAAACAATTTAAAAATATCACCAATCCACAAAAAAGGAATCAGATAAATAAAAAAAGGAGACGCGATTTCTCACGTCTCCTATATAATGCTTGAACTTTTATTCAAATTATCTGCGTGGCATGCCTGGACGCTTTGGCATCTCAGGATCAACCTGGACAAGCTCAACCTCGAATGTGATACAAGAAGCTGGTGGAATAGATCCGGCCTCGCCATCACCGTAAGCCAAACGAGCTGGAATAACAAGCTCTGCCTTACCACCTTCCTTCATCATCTTGATACCCTCTGCAAATCCAGGGATAACGCCTCTCACGTTGAATACAGCTGGCTCACCACGTTCGATTGAGCTATCGAATACAGTACCGTCGATCAACTTACCAGTATAGTTAACCTTTACGAATGAAGTATCTGAAGCCTGCTTGCCTGTACCCTCAACGATTGACTTGAAGTGCAAGCCAGAAGTTGTTACCTGAACGCCCTCCTTAGTCTTGTTAGCCTCCAAGAAAGCCTCCTCTTCTGCTCTGTTCTTTGTGATCTGAGCGTCACGGACCTTAGTGACGTACTCCTGCATTACGTTTCTTGCATCCTCGATAGACATTGGAAGCTTATCCTCATCCACTGCCTTCAAAGCCTCAGTGAAACCTGCAATTAGAGCGTCCTTATTGATTGTGTCACCTGGGAATCTCTCCAAATCGTGCTTGAATCCATCTCCTACGTTAATACCAAGAGCGTAAGATACAGAATCAACATCTGTCTTCAAATCTTTCGCTGACATCGAAGTTGCCTGCTTCTGGCAAGATGTCGCTGCAAGTAGTGCCATTACAGACACTGCTGTCATTAACTGCTTTCTCATTATATATTGTATTTTTCTTTTTTCGTTTTGATTTTCGTTTTGATTTTCGTTTTCGTCTTCGTTTTCGTCTTCGTTTTCGTCAACGTCAACGTCAACGTTTACATAGTACGCTGGTAAGGCTTAAACTGGAATTTTGCCGAGCTACGAGCCTGAGCCTTCTCGATGCCAAGAAGTTCAACGTCGAAAATCAAGATTGAGTTTGGCTTGATCTTTGCACCCATAGCACGATTGCCGTATGCAAGCTCCGACGGAATAAATAGCTTGTACTTACTTCCTACAGGCATCAACTGGATTCCTTCAGTCCAACCTGGGATCACCTTGTTAAGCTCGAAAGAGATAGGTGACGCAGAGCTGTCGAAGATAGTGCCATCAGTCAATGTACCAGTATATGTCACAGAAACCTTATCAGTAGCCTTTGGTTTGTCGCCAGCACCCTCGAATATTACCTGATATTGCAAACCAGAAGCTGTCTCCTTAATACCTGGCTTAGTTTTGTTGTTTGCCATCCAGATCTTGTTAGCAGCCAAATCCTTCATTGTCTTCTCCTGCTCAGCTCTCTGCATCACATTCTGAATAACATTGCCAGACTCAGCGGCCTTGATCTTCAAAAGTGCAGTATCCTTGTTAAGTGTGTTCTTCAACGCCTCACAGAATGCTGCAGTGTTGATATTTTCGATAGGAAGCTGCTTAAACTGCTCCTGAAGGCTCATACCGATATTGATACCAAGAGCATAGCTCACAGAGTCGACTGAATTGGCCAACCCACTGGCATCCTTCTTAGCTCCCTTTGCGGAAACTGAACCTATTGCAAGCGATAATGACATTACCGCCAAAAATAATTTTTTCATAATTACTCTTATTTAATAGCTAACAACTCAACATCGAAAATCAATGTAGAATTTGGTTCGATAGTCTCACCTGCACCGTATTCACCGTATGCCAAATCCGACGGAATGTAAAGCTGCCACTTTGAGCCAACAGGCATCAACTGCAAAGCCTCAACCCATCCTGGGATAACACCGTTGACTGGGAACTGAGCCGACTGACCACGCTTGTAGCTGCTGTCGAATATTGTACCGTCGATCAAACGGCCCTCGTAGTGACAATCTACTGTATCTGTCTCTTTTGGTTTTGCACCTGTACCTGCAACCAAAATCTTATACTGAAGTCCGCTTGCTGTTGTTACGACACCCTCGTTATTCTTATTTTTCGCCAAAAACTCCTCGCCTGCCTTCTTGTTCTTAGACATAACTTCAGTCTTCTGCTTTGCAAAGAACTCATTGATTGCGCTCTGAGCCTCATCGGCTGTCATCTGCATCTTCTCACCGTTGAATACAGACTTGATTGCACTAGCAAAATCGTCAACATTAATACAATCCAAACCGCTCTGCTTCATGTTAGAAGCCATAGACATGCCAAGTGCGTAACTCAATTTATCCATAGTAATTATTCTTTCATTAATTTTGGCAAAAATACTCATTATTTTTGTTTTTCACATACTATATAGGCATTATTCGTGTCCTAATTTTGATTTTTGTTGCTCTATAACATAAATAATCGGCATTTTGTTTGCGTAAAAATGTGGTTTAAACTAATTTTGCACCAAATTTAATTTGTTAGTATGCAAAAAGTAAGAAATGTGGCAATCATTGCCCACGTTGACCACGGTAAGACAACACTAGTAGACAAGATGCTCCTTGCAGGACAGCTTTTCTCTGATCGCGAGAAACCGCAAGAGTTGATTTTGGATAACAACGATCTTGAAAGAGAGCGAGGTATAACGATCGTATCTAAGAATGTATCAATCCGTTACAAGGGTTACAAGATCAACATCATTGATACTCCAGGACACTCCGATTTCGGTGGTGAGGTTGAGCGTGTGCTTAACATGGCTGATGGTGTGCTTCTTCTTGTCGACGCGTTTGAAGGCCCAATGCCTCAGACTCGTTTCGTGCTACAGAAGGCTATCGAGATTGGTTTGAAGCCAATCGTAGTCATCAACAAGGTTGACAAGCCTAACTGTCGTCCAGAGGAGGTTCAGGAGGAGGTTTTCGACCTTATGTTCAATCTTGACGCTACAGAGGAGCAGCTTGACTTCCCTACTATCTACGGTTCAGCTAAGAACAACTGGATGAGTACAGACTGGAAGGCTCCAAGAGTTGACGATATCACTCCAGTGCTTGACGCTATCATCGAGCACATCCCAGAGCCTCACTACAATGAGGGTCCAACTCAGATGTTGATCACATCTCTTGACTACTCTTCATTCGTAGGACGTATCGCTGTAGGACGTGTCCACAGAGGTAAGATCCGTGAGGGTCAGGATATCGCTCTTGTCAAGAGAGACGGTTCAATCCAGAAGAACAGAATCAAGGAGTTGAGAGTATTCGAGGGATTCTCTCAGTCGAAAGTATATGAGGCAGAGTGCGGCGAGATCGTAGCTGTTATCGGAATTGAGAACTTCGAGATCGGTGATTCAATCTGTGATTTCGAGAATCCAGAGCCACTTCCACCAATCGCTATCGACGAGCCTACAATGTCAATGGTGTTCACAATCAACGACTCTCCTTTCTTCGGTAAGGATGGTAAGTTTGTGACATCTCGCCATATCAACGATCGTTTGATCAAGGAGCTTGACCGCAACTTGGCCCTACGCGTTAAGAAGTCAGAGACTGAGGACGTTTGGACAGTATACGGTCGTGGTGTGCTTCACTTGTCTGTGCTTATCGAGACAATGCGTCGCGAGGGTTACGAGCTACAGGTTGGCCAGCCACAGGTGCTTTTCAAAGAGATCAGTGGAAAGAAGTGTGAGCCTATCGAGGAGTTGACAATCAACACTCCAGAGGATGTTTCAGGTAAGATCATCGAGATGGTTTCTGTCCGCAAGGGTGAGATGGTCTCAATGGAGAAGAAGGGCGACCGTGTTCACTTGGTATTCCAGATTCCTTCACGCGGTATCATCGGTCTTCGTACAAATGTACTTACTGCTTCTGCAGGTGAGGCAATCATGGCACACAGATTCCTTGAGTATCAGCCATATAAGGGAGATATCGAGAAGAGAACTAACGGTTCAATGATCGCAATGGAGAGCGGTACTGCATTCGCATACGCTATCGATAAGCTTCAGGATCGTGGTAAGTTCTTCATCTTCCCACAGGATGAGGTTTACGCCGGACAGGTTGTAGGTGAGCACGCTAAAGACAACGACTTGGTAGTCAATGTAACTAAGGCTAAGCAGCTTACAAACATGCGTTCTAAGAGTTCGGATGAGAAGGCTAAGATCATCCCGCCTATCGTATTCTCACTTGAGGAGGCTCTTGAGTACATCAAGGAGGACGAGTATGTTGAGGTTACTCCAAACCACATGCGTCTTCGTAAGATCATCCTTGATGAGACTGAGCGTAAGAAGGCAAGCAGACAGTAATTACAATTCGTAATTCGTAATGCATAATTGTCGGGGTAAGCCTACTTTGGTGGGTAATCCGACGATGGATATATTCGTAGAGACGTCGCGTGCGGCGTCTCTACTTTTTTTTTAAGAAATTCGTGGTGTATTTATGCTTATTCATGTTCGAATCATTTTCGACAATCTCCCCAAAATACTATTTTTGCAGAAGAATTTAAGAATCACTATGAAAGTAGTAATCAACGACGAATATAAGAGCAGCAATGACTTGGTGTCTTTCCTGGAAAATTTGGATACTCGTTTCAATCAGGAAGGCTCCGACATGCATATTGCCAGAAATGCGATAAAATGCTTCGAAATTCCTGTGGAGACGCGAGGAGTTGCGTCGCTGGTGGCCAAGAGATACAAGAAACCGATTGCTATTCAACGCGTTGTCTACTCTTTTTTCAGAAAGAGCAAGGCTGAAAGAGCGTATTTGAATGGGAAAAAACTTCTTGAGTTGGGCATTCACACTCCTACCCCCGTTGCTTACATAGAGCATAAAGATTCCGGTTTGATGGATTATTGCTATTTCGTATGCGAAAAGTCGACGGATGACAGCCTCGAACCATTGATTCTCCTCGACAAACCTCTTGATCAGGATCTGGCGACGTCGCTTGCTGAATTCTTCATTGATCTTCATTCTAAAGGAATCATCCACAATGATTTGAACGGCGGAAATATTCTCTATCATCAAGACGCGGATTCACGTTTCCATTTCTCGTTGATCGACAACAACAGAATGGAATTTAGAAGCAGTGAGATTCCTATTCGTGAAAGGATGTCGAATTTCTGCAAATTCAGCAGTGAGACAATCTACCTTCAAGTGGTGGAATGCTATGCGAAAACATTAGGTATCGACGTCGAAGAGACAAAAAAAATTGCCAAAGAAGTACGCCAAGAATTCTTTGAGGCGAGAGCAAAACGTAGAGCATTCTGGGGCAAGTTTAAGAAAAAAGGATAACGAGAATTAATAATTTGATTATCTTTGCAAAAAACATAATACGATGAAAGTAGTAATCAACGACGAATATAAGAATTATAGAGACCTTGCCAACTTTTTGGAGAGTCTTGACACACGTTACAAGAAGAAAGGCAGAACTCTACACGTTGACAACAACGCAGTAAGAAGTTTCGCTATCACAGAGCTTGGCAGAGAAATCGTAGTCAAGAGATATCAGAAGAACGTCAAAATGCAACGTTTGATCTACGCTCTATTCAAGACTTGCCAGGCAGAGAAGGCTTACTACAATGCCATCAAGCTTCTTGAGTTGGGAGTCGAGACGCCTAAGCCAATCGGATTCGTGAAGCTTACAAAAATCGGTTTGATGGACTACTGCTATTTCGCTTCAGAGAAATCTTCAGCTCAATGCGTCGACACATTGGTTCATTATGGCAAATTGCTTGATTATGATTTAGCTATGGCACTTGCAAGATACATGGTCACTCTACACACAAAAGGTATTTTGCACCACAATTTGAAAGAAGGCAATATTCTATACTATAAAGACGCCGACACCAACTATCATTTCGTTTTGGTGGACAACAACACAATCGAGTTTACAGACAGAGACCTTTCCGTTCGCGAGAGACTTCAGAATATATGCAAGTTTGGAGACAAAGACATCTACTTGCAGTTGGTAAGTTGCTACGCTGAAGTTTTAGGCTTAGATAAGAAGTTGGCTGCGCAAGAGGCTTCGGAAATCAGAGACGAATACGAGCAGAAGAAGAAAACTCAGAAAAAATAAAATCATACATTGTAGAGACGGGGCATGTCCCCGTCTTTTTTTGTTTAAGATGCCATCCGTTTTATGAAGCATTTAAACACCCGTAAAATTTATGCGACTAAGAAAAAAACGTACAAATAAGATTGCTTAGCAAACAATTGCCACACAAATACAGTCATTCTCATCACGATTTACGATTTATGAATTACGAATTTCAAAAATCTTTGTATCTTTGCAAATTGATAAAGAATATACATTCGTAGTCGTAAATAATATACAATACAACATATATGAAAGTGCTAAAATTTGGCGGTGCAATCGTAGGTTCCGCTGAACATTTAAAGAAGGTGAAGAGCATAGTTGAGGCAGAAAAGAACCCTATCGTGGTGGTTTCAGCTATGGACGGAGTGACTGACCTCTTAGAGGAGATCGTTGAAGAGGCGTCTACAGGCGACTCAAAGTCTATAATCAGCAGATATGAGGATTTGAAGACCCGTCACACCGAATTGGCACGTCAGGTGGTGCCTGCAGACAGTCAGTCGGCTGCTCTTAGCGAACTTAACCGTCTTTACGCAGAGATGGATAGCATGTTGCAGGCTCTAACCATTTTCCGCGATTGGACAGACAATATCTTAGCTACATTCCTTTCTTACGGTGAACGTCTTGTTTCCGTTATCGTTGGTGAGATGATCGGTGCAAGAGTGCTTGACTCTACTCGTTTCATCATCGCTGAGGGCGACGCGGATTGCGGATACACAATCGACGAGGAGAGCACAACTGAGAAGATCAAGGCTGCTTTCTCTAAGATCAAGGGTGCTGTAGTTTGCCAGGGATTCATCGCAGGAACAAACAACGACGAGGTTGCAACTTTAGGTCGTGGTTCATCTGATCTAACTGCCGCTACAATCGCTAAGGTATTGGGAGCACAGGAGATGCAGGTGTGGAAGCCAAACGACGAGTTTATGAGCGCTGATCCTAACAAGATCTCGTCGGCTTACCTAATCGAGCACATGAGCTACGAGGAGGCAAGAGAACTTTCTATAAACGGTGTCGGAACATTGTTCTCAGACGCTCTTACTCCACTTGCAGAGGCCAACATTCCTCTTTCAATGAAGAATATCTGCAATGGAAACACAACTGTGATCTCTTCTACACCAAATCCAGAGGACAAGGTGATCAAGGGAATCGCAAGCCAGGACGACTGTGTGATGTTCACATTCTCTGGTCTTCCATCAGACTATCTTCCACGTATGGTCTCTGAGGCAGCTATGGTGCTTGAGAGCGACCACGTGCCATATACAGTATTCTCACTTTCTGCCGCTGGAGGTTCATTCTCAGTTTGCGTTCCAGTGGAATACGAAGGTTACTTCAACTCGTTGAGCCAGAGCCTAACAAACATGAACGCTTGCAAGGTGCAGACAATGCGTGATCTTGCTTCAGTTGTCATCGTAGGTGAGAACATGAAGAACGCAACTGGTACAGCTGGCAAACTATTCAACGCTCTTGGCAGAAACAACATCAACATCGTCGCAATGAACCAGGGTTCATCTGAGACAAGCATCACTGTAGTGCTTGAGAAGAAGAACATCAAGAAGGCGTTGAACGCAATCCACGAGTCATTCTTCTTGACTGAGTACCAGGAGTTGAACATCTTCGTAGTTGGTACAGGTACAGTAGGAGGAAGCTTGCTTGAGCAGCTTCACTCACAGAAGGAGCTTATCATGAACCAGAACGGTGTTAAGCTTAACGTGATGGGTGTTGCAGACGTTTCAAAATTCATCTTGAATCGTAACGGCGTCGACTTGACTAAGTACAACGAGCTTTTGAAGACAGAGGGTAAGGAGTCAACTCCTGAGTCGTTGAAGAAGGCTTTGTTCGAGCTTAACGCATTCAACTGCGTATTCGTAGACTGTACAGCAGCTCCAGCAATCGCAGCAATGTACTCAGATTTGCTACAGCACAACATCTCAGTCGTTTGCGCTAACAAGATCGCAGCATCTGGCGACTACGACAACTACATCAATTTGAAGAATACTGCTCGTAAGAGAGGTATCAAATATCTATTCGAGACTAACGTAGGTGCAGGTCTACCAATCATCAACACAATCGGTGATTTGATCTACTCTGGCGATAGAATCGTGAAGCTTGAGGCAGTTCTTTCAGGAACATTGAACTTCATCTTCAACACAATCAGCGAGGAGATTCCTTTGAGCAAGGCAATCAAGATGGCTATGGAGGCACGTTTCGCTGAACCAGATCCACGTATCGACTTGAGCGGTAAGGACGTGATCAGAAAGTTGGTTATCCTTGCGCGTGAGAGCGGTTTGAAGGTAAGCCAGGACGACGTGGAGAAGAACCTATTCATCCCTAACGACTTCTTCGAGGGCACACTTGACGACTTCTGGGGCAAGGTTGAGAAATTCGACGCTGAGTTCGAGGAGAAGAGAAAGGTTATCGCTGCAGAGGGCAAGCGTTGGAGATTCGTCGCAACTCTTGACGAGGGCAAGTGTAAGGTAGGTCTACAGGCTGTAGACTCACGCCACCCATTCTACGATCTTGAGGGAAGCAACAACTTGATCATCATCAACACTGCAAGATACAAGGATCCAATGATGATCCGTGGTTATGGTGCAGGTGCTGCTGTAACTGCTGCCGGTGTATTCGCCGACATCATCAGCATCGCAAACATCCGATAATGATTCTACGATTATGAAGCATTTGATTATCCTTGGCGACGGAATGGC
>DCIP01000179.1 GCA_002317115.1 Candidatus Scybalocola fimicaballi | reverse complement strand
TCATGTTAGGCTGCACAATTGGACGGATGTTTGAAATATCACCAAGAAGACCAGAGTTAAGCACTGACTCACGAGCCTTCATCCAGTTTCTGTTACCTCTTACTGTATTGATCTCACCGTTGTGGCAAAGCAAACGGAAAGGCTGAGCAAGAGACCATGTTGGGAATGTATTTGTAGAGAAACGAGAGTGAACCAAAGCAAGGCCAGAAGTGAAGTATGGATCACGAAGGTCGTCGAAGTAATCGCGAACCTGCATTGATGAAAGCATACCCTTGTAGATGATATTCTTGCTTGACAAAGATACGATGTAGAAATCCTTATGGTTTACCTGATTCTCAATCTTCTTACGGATGATGTAAAGTTTCTTCTCAAGGTTTGGAGCGTCCTCGTTAGAAACACCAGTAATGAACACCTGCTTGATATCTGGCTCGCTCTCAAGAGCAACCTTACCAAGACATGCAGGATTTGTAGGGACGTCGCGAAGCTTCATTAGGTTCAAGCCCTCAGCCTCGATAACCTCGATCATTACCTTAAGGATCTTATCCTGCTCAACCTTATCTTTAGGCAAGAAGACAAGACCAGTACCGTACTTACCCTTTTCTGGAACTGGGATACGGTTCAACAAAATAAACTCGTGAGGTATCTGTACCATGATACCAGCACCATCACCACTCTTACCGTCTGCACCTTCAGCACCACGATGCATCATGTTTTCCAAGACTTTAAGAGCAGAATCCACAAGCTCGTGACTCTTGTTGCCATGTATGTTTACAACCATACCGACACCACAAGCATCATGCTCATTCGCTGGAGTGTAAAGTCCTTTAGTGAAATTGTTTTGCATAACTATTGTTTCTTTTCGTCGTTTTATATCTAATTATCCAAGTTGGCAACCCCGATTGAATTACCAAATGCAAAATTACATAGAAAGCAAGTCCAAAACGTGTTTCATAACATATTTGCCAAAATAGATTTTAAGAATTTACGAATCGTAAGCAAAATGAGCTAAAAATCTATCAAAATGTAAGCATTTGAAGTTTCAGTGCTTACAATTTAAAAGTTGCTTAAAAATAGGGTTGATTTAGCACATTACAAAATGTGGTTTTATTCGACAGTTAGATTGACAAAAGATGGATAAAATCGCGTCTACAATTACACTTTGTCATTTTAAGTGATTTTTATTGACATTTTGATATTACACAAAGATTGAAGAAGTGTGCAATAAAAAAGAGACGCCGCATCGCAACATCTCTACAAATATCATCATTCCTTCGTATGGATGGGGTTCAAAGCCGTCCTTAACAATCCTCGTTTTGGACAACTGCTATATAATCGCCTAATATATTTGTCTTTTTACGGAGTATAACCCGATAAACCTCCAATTTTTCATAAGTTTGACGGAGTATAACCCGATAAACTTCCAATTTCTATAGGTTTTTCAAGTCAAAATACATCAAACGAGTAAGAATGGGCTCATCTTCACGAATATGGTAATATTGACGTTCCTCTTCCTCAGTCTTATGCAAAAACTTAAAACCATTTTGTTCATAGAATTTGATTGTACGCGGATGATTGTGTGCATCCACAACTATAAATCGGCAACCGGTCTTATTATTTTCATCTGTAAACCAATCCTTTAGAATATCCAAAATCTGAGTTCCAACAAATCTCCCATGACCCTGAAATTTTTCATCTACGCCCAATCTACCAATTAAAACTGCAGGATAACTACGACCTCTTTTTGAATTGCTAATATGTCTGTTTAAGCGATTACTTGTAGATCGTTCCAAATAGGTGGTCTTTATACTGTCATTTGAGATAGTAAAAAGACCTACTAATTTTCGCGGCGATTCTTTCGTCAACCAACAATATGTTTTCCCCAACAATTCTTCCCTATATAAAAAAGAGTCATTTACAAAAAAATCATTTAAGTCCTGTTCTATCTTCCCATTTCCACAAGAAAAACTATCACATGCATTTTTTATTTCCTCAGTAAAGGGCTTCATAATGCACTGTTCTGCCAATACAAACGTTGTATTTTTCATTACAATTGAAAATCATTCATTAATTTTAAAACCATGTTTAACCTTGCCTTACGCTCAGCTGTTAGTTTTGGCGTTGGCTTCTTTGAATTTTTCTCTGCTTCTTTTACGAAACGTTCTGCTTCCTCTCCTTTGAGCACTGGAATTGCCTTAATTGCTGTTGCCATTTTTAACTTAATTTGATTAAAATAATACATCTTAAAGATTAAAATATAGGGACATAGTTTTTTTTGTCTGCTACCATATTTAATCAATGTTGTTGCAAAGATAATCATTTTTAGGAATAAAGAATTAAATCTCTTTAAATAAAAAGGCTCCGTCATAGATAATGACGATTGTTAAGGACCCATGTTTGATTATTTGAGTCCTAACTCCCCTCTCCGCGAGTTCGTAAGAACGAGCACTCTAAATAATTGATAATATATACATTCACTCAAAAAACAAAGTCTTTCTCTAAAAACTCTGAACCTCTGTGTTTAATTTATACGCTCTTCCTACGGACTCGCATTGGATAGATGGGTTAGGACATTCCGCCCGCAAAAATCCTCGTTTTGGACAACTGCTATATAATCGCCTAATATATTTGTCTTTTACGGAGTATAACCCGATAAACCTCCAATTTTTCATAAGTTTGACGGAGTATAACCCGATAAAAATAGTATATTTGCGAAGTTTAATGGAATATAACCCGATAAATATCGAATAAATATGATTAAAAGAGAACTATATTTACAGAAGATCAAACCATTTATAAACAAACCTATAATAAAGGTTTTGACTGGCATAAGGAGAAGCGGAAAATCGGAACTAATGAAAATGGTCCGTGATGAATTGTTGAGTCAAGGAGTGCCAGAAAACAATATCATTTATTTGAATTTTGAAAGTTTACGATGGGCAGACTTGTCAAACTCAATGGCTTTATATGGCTATATCTGCGAACATATTGCAACAAACAGCAAAACTTACATTTTCTTAGATGAGATTCAAGAGGTGGAGAATTGGGAGAAAGTTGTCAATTCACTTATGGCTGATTTCGACGTGGATATATACATCACTGGGGCAAACTCACGAATGTTGTCATCAGAACTGTCTACATATCTTACAGGGCGTTATATTGAAATATCTGTGTTTACACTCTCGTTATCTGAATTTATGACATTTCATTCTATTGATACAGACGTTGCTTTTCCTCGTTATCTCAAAGAGGGTGGATTTCCTTCTGCTCATAATGCTGAACATTCGGAAGATGAGATATATAAGATTGTTTCCGACATATATGCATCCGCACTTCTTAGAGATACAATACAAAGACATAATATCAGAAATATTGATGTGTTAGAGCGACTCGTTGGCTTCCTTATGATGAATTTAGGAAACGTGTTCAGTGCAAAAAATATTTCAGCATATCTTAAGAGTCAACAAAGAAAGATAGATGTAGAGACAATATACAATTATATACGTGCGTTAGAATCATCGTATATAATCCATAGAGTAAGCAGATACGACCTGAAAGGCAAAGAGGTTTTGCAAACCAATGAAAAATTATATTTTGCTGATTTGTCACTGCTCTACTCAAGATATGGTTATATGCCAGATATGATTGCAGGATATCTTGAGAATCTGGTTTATCTGCATCTTCTACGGAAAGGATATAAGGTGTATGTAGGAAAATCAGGCTCTCTTGAAATCGATTTTGTAGCTTTTAATGGCAACGAGACTATGTACGTACAAGTGACTTACACCATGGAAAGCGAAGAGACTCGCAATCGTGAGTTACGCCCATTGCAACATATCAAAGACAATCATCCGAAATATGTTGTTGTTGCAGACAAACTCCAATGTGGCAATATCAACGGCATCCAATGCGTTTGGATAGGGGATTTCTTAAAGGAATAAAAAATGGAGACGCGGGGTCCCACGTCTCCAAATTATGAATTTTGAATTACTAATTGTGAATTGTAAATCACTTCATCTTCTTCACCATTTCACGGAACAAAACCTTTAGGTTGTCCTTAGCAATATTGGTGTTACGCTGCACTTCTTCGTGGTTAGTTTCGATTCCGTTCAAAGCGTCGCCAAGTGCATTCGACACGATTGACACTCCGAAACATTTGATTCCTGCCCAGTGAGCAACGATAATCTCTGGCACTGTGCTCATTCCACATGTGTCTCCACCGATCAAGCGGAAATACTTGTATTCTGCCACTGTCTCGAATGTAGGGCCCTGTGTGCCTACGTAAACGCCCTTCTTATAAGGAATATTGTTCGACGCCGCAACACTCTCTGCCAACGCGATCAAATCACGGTTGTAGGCATTGTTCATATCTGGGAAACGTGTACCTATCGAGTCCTCGTTCTTGCCTCTCAACGGATGCTCTGGAAATAGGTTGATATGATCTGTTATCAACATGATGTCGCCAGCCTTAAACTCTGGATTCAGACCACCTGCGGCGTTGCTTACCATCAAATACTTGATACCCATTCCTTTCATCACTACCTCTGGATAAGTGACGTCTTTCATAGGATATCCTTCGTAGAAATGGAATCTTCCCTGCATCGCCATCACTGGCACCCCAGCGATTGTTCCAAAAATCAACTTTCCTGAATGTCCAGCCACTGTGCTCTGAACGAATCCTGGAATCTGTGAGTATGGTATTTCTTTCTCTACGTTTATCTCTTCAGTAAGACCGCCCAAACCTGTGCCAAGAATAATGGCAATTTCTGGACGCAACTCTGTCTGACTCTTAAGATATGCGCATGTAGCTTCTATTCTTTGTAACATAATCGATAATTTTAATTGTTGAACGACTCTTCGTTTATAATCATTTGAACATGCTTTTCGTGTTGCGCATGCTCCTATTCTTTGTCACAAAATTGATAATCAAATTGTTGAATGATTCCTCGTCTTTCAAGAATTTAATATTCATCGGAATATAATATATGAATTCCTTCAATGCCGACGGGAATGCTTCATCGTTCATCATCTTCACAGCGTCTTTCTCCGTAGTGAGGATAATCTTTTTGTTGCTGTCGATCTCCGCAAACATCTCCGACACTTTATTATAATCCTTCAATGTAAGCTTATGATGATCAGAGAAATTGATAGTCTTGATTCCAGCAGTCATGCTTCTCACATACTCTTCGAAAGTTGTTGGCGACGCGATTCCTGTCAACGACAATGCTGTAGACTCCTTCAAGTGCTCATCTGACAATTTCTTTGCATTAGGGAATACAGGTTGTAGTTCACCATACTCCATATATGAGAAAAATAGTGTCTGATACGGATAAAGAGAGAGATTCATTGTTATGACACGCAACTCCATCGGCGTGATATCCTTCGGACATTTAGTGACAATCACAATCTGAGCCTTATCCTTTGCCTTCAACGGTTCTCTTAATCGTCCTAACGGAAGCAATCTGTCTTCGTAGATCATATTATTATAGTCCACAAGAAGGATTGATATATCAGGAGTGACATAACGGTGCTGGTATGCGTCGTCGAGGACAAATACCTCAGGACGGATACTTCCTTCGTCGCTCAATTTCTTAATGGCTCTCACACGTTTCTCATCGACAGCCAATACCACATTAGGATATTTTCGCTTGATCTGATACGGCTCGTCACCAATCTGATCTGGAGTGCTTTTCTCTGTCGACAAGATATATCCGCTTGTCTTACGTTTATAACCTCGGCTAACTACAGCCGTGCGAAATTTTTCAGAAAGGAGTTTTACAAGATATTCAGTGACTGGAGTTTTACCAGTGCCGCCAGCCGTGATATTTCCTACGACAATCACAGGAATGTCAAACTTGGTAGATTTAAGCAAACCGATATTAAACATACCATTACGTATGCCTACCACAAGTCCGTAGATCCAGGACAATGGAGCCATAATGATATCCCTGAAAAGTGATTTTGTAGTCATAATCTTATTCCTTAATATATCCTTAATAATGAGAGACGCACACCCATGCGTCTCAACGAGAATCGCATTTTTCAAATATAGATGCTTTTAAGTTAAAAAGCAAATAAATCAGAGTAACTTATTGGCGATTTATTATATTTGTGTTGTCAAATATAAAAACATGGAAGAAAATGATGGAATGGAATAAACTGATTTGCACTATTCGATTGGGATTGGAGGATTATCACGACCCTAAAGAGCAAGACCGTACTGAGTTTCAGCGCGACTACGACCGCTTGGTGTTCTCGGCTCCTTTCAGACGTCTGCAGAACAAGACTCAGGTATTTCCATTGCCAAACACCATTTTCGTACACAACCGTCTGACTCACTCTTTGGAGGTAAGCTGTGTAGGAAGATCCATCGGCAATCGTGTCTCCAAGTTTCTAAAAGAGAAATATGGAAGTGATATATCCGAACATGTCGATGATCTTGGTTCGATTGTTTCTGCCGCTTGTTTGGCCCACGACATGGGGAATCCTCCATTCGGACATAGCGGAGAGACAGCAATTTCATCATATTTTTCTGAAGGTGCCGGCATGGCATTGAAAGATAAATACAGTATTTCAGATGAGCAATGGGCTGATTTCACCCATTTCGACGGAAATGCCAACGCTTTCCGTCTGCTTACACATCGTTTTGAGGGGCGACGCAATGGAGGATTCGTGCTTACCTACCCTACTCTGCTTTCCATCGTGAAATATCCATATATCGCAGCCGACGTGAAAGGCAAGAAGAACAAATTCGGTTTCTTCCAAGACGACTTCGACACATACAAGAAAATTGCTGATTATCTTGGCATTAAGAAGAAGGCCGACGGTAAATATTCGCGTCATCCCCTCGTCTACTTGGTAGAGGCGGCCGACGATATCTGCTATGAGATCATGGATATAGAAGATGCGTTGAAGATGCGTCTGCTTGACAAGGACGAGACATTCCATCTCCTTCTTGCATTCTTCCCTGAAGACAGACAAGAAAGAATCAAAAATCGAATGACCTTTGTCGACGACGTGAATGAGCAAGTGGCATATTTGCGTTCATGCGTCATCGGAGTTCTGATTGAGGAGTGCTCCGACGTCTTCCTGAAAAACGAAGAGAAAATATTGGCAGGAGAGTTTGAGGGATCGTTGATCGACTACGTGTCTGATAGAGTGAGCAACGCATACAAAGAGTGTCAACGCATATCATTCAACAAAATCTATAAAAGCAAAGAGGTTGTCGACATCGAGATTGCCGGTTACAATATCATCTATACATTGATTGACAAAGAGATAGAGGCAGTGTTCAATGCCGACAAAGCATATTCAAAGCAACTGTTGGCACGCATACCGTCACAGTTTGCAGTGTCAGCCGAATCTCCATACGAGAGAATCCTCGCTGTGCTCGACCACGTCTCCGGTATGACCGACGTCTATGCGCTCGACCTTTACAGAAAGATTCAGGGAATATCGTTGCCGACGATGTAGGACGAAAACGAAAACGATAACGAAGACGATAACGATAACGAAAAGAAATTAGAAGAGAATAGTTCAGCTTAAATTTTTCGATAAATTATTTGAATTTATATAATTTGTTTTTTATTTTAGCAAATCGGTTGTCATAGGCAATCAAAGGATTTTATTAAAAGGACGAAACGAAAGATTACAAATGAAAAAGAAACTGCTTGCATTGTCTGCGGCATTGGCATTAGGTTTGCCAATATTTTCCGCATTCTATATGTGTGTCAAACTCGACACGAACGACATATCCAAATTCGATGTAGAAGATATAGAAGAGGTGTCATACGATAAATCCGACGCCACTCCATCAAAGAAAAATATGTATATCGTAAACAAAGCCTGCGATACTACAATATATAATGTCAATAAGGTTGTTGAGGTTTTCTACGAGAAAATCGCAGATACCACTGCAGCCGAAATATCTGAGTCTCCTTTATCATTCAGGACTTTGACCGACTCCACTGCAGAAGTGTCCGGCTACAGCAAGAAATATTTCACAGATGAAGACGGAATAATCGAAGAGAAAGAGATGATTATTCCCGCAAACGTCAAAATCAAAGACGTTGTATATAGCGTCACTGGCATAGGCAAAGACGCATTCTCAGCATGCGCTGGTTTGATCGGCATCACTTTGCCTACAAGCATTGTAAGCATAGAAGACAAGGCATTCAACAATTGTAAAGGTTTGAAAGCCATCAACATCCCGTCAAATGTGGCCAGCATCGGAGAAGAATCATTTCAAAACTGTACTGGCTTAACTTCAATAACTCTTCCATCAAGCGTTAAAAATGTCGGCGATTGGGCTTTCTACGGATGTACTTACCTCGACGTTGTGATTGACAACGCGAAAGAGAACATAGAGATTGGAGCTGCGGCTTTCGACGGCTGTAAATCTGTGTCATTCACTATTGAGAGTCCAGTCGTAGAAGATCCGATCAAATCCAAGTATAGGATTCTGCCAGACGCCACTGCTGAGATGCTGGGTGGATGTTTGGAAACTGTCGTTATCCCAGAGAGAGTAACGATAGACGGCCGTCAATATTTAGTGTCAAGCATTGCAGCAAACGCATTTGCGGGATGCGACAGCGTGAAAAATATTGAGATTCCAGAGAATATCACTGTCATCGGACAATCAGCGTTCTTCAACTGTATCAATCTTGACATTGTAATCAACAACTCAAGTGACAATCTTATAGTCGGAGACAATGCGTTCTCAGGATGCAAATCTGTGAAATACCTAAAAGATCCAGTAATTCCAGAAGACACCACTACCGTCGACTCTGCAACGTCGCCATTAATAAGATATAAGGTTTTAAATGATTCGACAGTTGAAGTGACTCACAACCAGATGTACGCTGCCCTTGACACAATCATCATCCCTGACACAGTGAGAATTGCTGGAACACTATATAATGTGGTAGGAATCGGAGATTCTGTGTTCGCCGGTTGCAAAAACATAAAAGTTGTGGAGCTACCTTCAAGTCTAATTCGCATTGGAATAATGGCATTCTCAGGATGCGACAGCATGGTGGCTATAAACATTCCAGAGAGTGTAGCTATAATCGACGAAGAGGCTTTCGACGGATGTGAAAGGTTGACTGATATTATGATTCCTAATGGAATGGTAAAAATTAATTTTGCTTCATTCGCCAATTGTAAAGGATTAGGAAATATTGAGATTCCAGAAAGTGTCACAATCATCGACAGATACGCATTTGCTAACTGCGACTCACTCAACATCACAATCAACAATTCTGAAGACGATGTGGAGATTGGAGAGAACGCCTTCGACAAATGCAAGTCTGTGAAATTCACTAAAGAGTCGACAATACCAAACGCAACCGATTTAGCGATCAGTCTAAAGGTCACATCCGACTCCACAGTTGAGGTGTCGAAGAGCAACACATCAAAGGTATACGGCACAATCGTCATTCCAGAGAAAGTGCGTATCGACCATAAAGTGTACACAGTCACAAACATTGGCACATCCGCATTTGAGAGCTGCAACAACCTGACAAGTGTGACTATTCCGTCAACAGTGACAGCTATCGGAGACAACGCCTTCTCATTATGCAAGACATTGATTAAAGTCAATATTCCGGAGAGTGTGACAAGCATCGGAAATTCGTCGTTTGCCGACTGTTACAACTTGAGAGACATTGAGATTCCTGCAAGTGTAGAGACAATCGCAGAATTAGCGTTTGCATATAGCAAGAATTTAGAGATCGAGATTAAGAATTCTGAAGAGAATGTTGAAGTTGGGAAAAATGCCTTCTACGGAGTCAAGTCTGTAACATGGAAGGAATAAAATTCCGTAGAGACGCGAGATCTCGCGTCTTAACATAAGACAAATCTTAAATGGGATGGGCGAAAGTCTATCCCATTTTTAATTCATAATTCACAATTAATAATGCATAATTGTCGGCACAAGCCAATTCCAGTTGTAATCTAATCAATTAAAAGTAGGGGTATTCCCCGCAGATCCAGTCAATGCCACGACATGATCTAGCGGACCAGGTTCGAAGAAGTCGACGGTAGCCGACTCCCAAATACGAAATTTGTGAACAAATGTTGTATTTGGGAGTCGGGTTAAATGAAATTCGTGGTGAATTAATGCAAATTCGTATTTGATAATTCCGCATTATGAAATTACGAAATAAGCGATTTCGAGGTCGTAAACTTGTCAAAAAGTGCAAAAGAGTAATAAAAAATTGCATATTAAGAGTTTTATGATTTATTTTGCAAGCATATTCTAAAATTGCAGAATTATTGTTATAAAATATGAGAATTATCGGAACCGGCAGTGCATTGCCAAAATTCGTCGCTACAAATGAGATGCTATCTCAGGTGATGGATACAAGCGATGAGTGGATTTCCACTCGCACTGGAATCAAGCGCCGTCATCTCTTGGTAAATCAGGAGTTGGAGGAAATCGGCGTCGAGGCGATCGAGAATGCCCTAAAAGATGCTGGCATTACAGCAAAGGACTTAGACTACATCATCTGCTCTAACACAGTGAACGAGATCATCACACCAGGAATCGGTTGTGTGTTGCAAGGTCACATTGGAGCCACTTGCCCAAGCATTGACATCAATGCTGCATGCGCAGGCTTCCTATACGGAATGCAGATTGCAGAGTCGTTTATTAAGACAGGCGTTGCGAAAAAGATTTTGATTGTGGCTGTTGAGGAGCCATCAAGAATCCCATCTTGGACAGACAGAAGCACAAGCGTATTGTTTGGCGACGGTGCGGGAGCTGTTGTTGTCAGTGCAGACGGCGACGACATTCTTGCTATGCGTTCAACAACTACATCTATGCCACAGGTGCTTTATAGCAAGAGAGCTATGGAGAAGACTCCATTCGTAGGCGAGATTGAAGGAAGCGTTCCATTGGTAATGAACGGACGCGAGGTGTTCAGAATGGCTGTTTCATGTTCACAGGAGGATATCAAGACTGTGATGGATGATGCAAAAATCACTTCAGATCAGGTGAAATATTTCGTGCTACACCAGGCGAACGTCAGAATCATCGATTCTATCCGCCACTTCCTAGGTGAGCCAGAAGAGAAATTCCCAACTACAATTGAAGATACAGGCAATATGTCGTCGGCATGTATTCCTATCCTGCTTGACAGATTGAACAAGGAAGGAAAGTTGTCGAAGGGCGACATTTTGGTAATGAGTGCATTTGGAGCTGGATTCCAAACATCAGCTAACGTACTTCGTTGGAACAAGTAAACAATAATCAAGAGTTAATTTAGAAAATAACATACAATCATGATAAAGAGTAAGATTTGCGACCTATTGGGTATCAAATATCCAATTATCCAGGGTGGTATGGCATGGGTTGCCGACGCTAGTTTGGCTGCTGCAGTAAGTAATGCAGGTGGTTTGGGTATCATCACAGGTGCTTGTCCTCCAGAAATCGTAAGAGAGGAGATCAGAAAGTGCAAGAAGATGACAGACAAGCCATTCGGTGTGAACATCATGCTTCAGGCTCCAGAGGTTGAGAAGATCGCACAGATCGTTGTTGAGGAAGGAGTTAAGATTCTTACTACAGGTGCTGGTTCACCTGCTCCATTCATGGAGATGTGGAAGGCAGCAGGCATCAAGGTTATGCCAGTTGTAGCAAGTGTAGCGTTGGCTCTACGTATTGAGAGAATGGGAGTAGACGCAATTATCGCTGAGGGTGCAGAGAGTGGAGGCCACACAGGAGAGGCTAACACATTGCCACTTGTTCCACAGATCGTAGACGCAGTTAGCGTTCCAGTTATCGCAGCCGGTGGTATCGGTGACGGACGTGGTATGGCAGCAGCATTCATGTTGGGAGCAGAGGCTGTACAGTGCGGAACATGCTTCTTGGTAGCAGACGAGTGTACAGTACACGAAGTATATAAGGAGAAAGTTTTGAAGGCTGGCGACAACGACACTATCGTAACAGGTAAGAAGCTTGGTCACCCAGTTCGTACAGTACGTACTCCATTCTCAAAGAATTTCGCTAAGATGGAGAACGATCCAGCTGTAACATCTGAGGAGTTGCTTGCATTTGGTGCTGGTTCACTTCGCAAGGCCGTTAAGGACGGTAACTTGAAGGAGGGAAGCTTCATGGCAGGAGAGATCGCAGGTATGATCAACGAGAAGAAGTCTTGCAAGGAGATCGTTGAGAATATGGCAAGCAAGTGTGAGGAGCTACTTAAGGCAGCAAACGGACGCTTGGCTTAATTAGTGTCGTAAAAATTTATAAAAAGAATTGAAATGAAGAGAGTCGTAATTACAGGTATGGGCGTTATCTCGCCTATCGGTAACAATATAGACGCATACTGGAACAGCCTTGTCAACGGTGTTAATGGTATCGGCCCAATCACTCAGTATGAGACAGGTGATCATCCAGTAAAACTTGCGGCAGAGGTTAAGGACTTCAAGGCAGAGGATTTCGGTGTAGACAAGGGTATGGCTCGTAAGTCAGACCGTTTCGCACAATTCGCTCTTGCAGCAGCTAACCAGGCTATCGCAGATTCTGGACTAAAGAGTGGAGAGAACATCGCAGCCGACAGATTCGGAACATACATCGGATCAGGTATCGGTGGTATGCACGTCTTCACAACAGAGTGTGAGAAGCTTATCAACGAGGGAATGAACCGCATCTCCCCTCTATTCATCCCAATGCTAATCGCTAACATGGCATCAGGTCAGGTTGCAATCGCACACCAGCTTGAGGGACCATGTATCCCAGTCGTTACAGCATGCGCGACATCTACTCACGCAGTAGGTGAGGCATTCCACGCTATCAAGCACGGTTACGCAGACGCAATCGTAGCAGGAGGTAGTGAGGCTGCTGTCAACCCACTTGCAATCGGTGGTTT
>DCIP01000117.1:767-23191 GCA_002317115.1 Candidatus Scybalocola fimicaballi | reverse complement strand
CCAGATGAATCAATTTGGGCGGAGGAAATCGCACTTTTGAGGAGTTTTGAAGCCGAAAAGTAATGTTTTTTAACATTTAATTCTTTTAATTCAGCTACAAAATAATATCTTTGTGGCATAAACAAAGAAATACAATTTTAGTTTACAATGGATAATACAGCATTATTGCAAGAAGTAACAGCCAAAGCTCAGGTTTGGCTAAACGGTAATTTTGATGAGGATACAAAGAAAGAGGTAAAGGCTCTTTTGGACTCGTCTGATAAGAATGCATTGATCGACGCATTCTACCGTGACTTAGAGTTCGGTACTGGTGGTCTTCGTGGTATCATGGGTGCTGGAACAAACCGTATGAACAAGTATGTAGTTGGTATGGCCACTCAGGGTTTTGCTAACTATTTGAAGAAGAATTTCGCAGACCGCAAGCAGATTTCAGTAGTGGTTGGTCACGACTGCCGCAACAACTCACGTCTATTCGCTGAGACAGTTGCTGACATTTTCTCTGCAAACGGAATCCAGGTATATCTATTTGAGGCATTGCGTCCAACACCAGAGATCTCATTCGCTATTCGTCAGTTGAAGGCACAGGCTGGTGTTAACGTGACAGCAAGCCACAACCCACGCGAGTACAACGGATACAAGGCTTATTGGGAAGACGGTGCACAGGTATTGGCTCCACACGATAAGGGTATCATCGACGAGGTTAACAAGGTAAAGGTAGAGGACGTTAAGTTCGCTGGCAACAAGGATCTAATCAAGATCATTGGTGGTGAGATGGACTTCGACTATATGACAGCTGTACACGAGGCTTTGATCGACCAGGACGTAATCAACCGTCAGAAGGATCTTAACATTGTTTACTCAGCAATGCACGGAACAGGACGTGTAATCGTTCCACTTTGCTTGCGTTCATGGGGATTCCAGAACATCAACGTCGTTCCAGAGCAGATGGTTGTAGACGGAAACTTCCCAACAGTAGTAAGCCCTAACCCAGAGAACGCTGAGGCTATGACACTTGGTATGAAGCTTGGTACTAAGCTTAACGCAGACCTAGTTGTAGCAACAGACCCAGACGCTGACCGTCTTGCTATCGTATGCCGCGACAACAAGGGCGAGTGGATGATCATCAACGGTAACCAGACAGCAATGATGTTCTGCTACTACATCATCACAAACATGAAGAAGCTTGGCAAGATGACAGGTAACGAGTTCCTTGTTAAGACAATCGTGACAACTGAGGTTATCGCAGAGATCGCAAAGAAGAACAATATCGAGCTTCGTGATTGCTACACAGGATTCAAGTGGATCGCACGTGAGATCGCAATCTCAGAGGGCAAGAAGAAATACATCGGTGGTGGTGAGGAGAGCTTCGGATTCCTACCATTCGACAAGGTACGTGATAAGGATGCTCCAGCATCAATCTGTTTGATCTGTGAGATTGCAGCTTGGGCAAAGGATCAGGGCAAGACTCTATACGATTTGTTGATGCAGATCTACCAGGAGTACGGCTTCTCTAAGGAGTTCACAATCAACGTTACAAAGCCAGGTAAGAGCGGTGCTGACGAGATCAAGGCAATGATGGAAGGTTTCCGTGCTAACCCTCCTAAGGATCTATGTGGTAGCAAGGTATCTGTAGTTAAGGATTACAAGACTCTTGAGATGACTACAGCAGCTGGAAAGCAGAAGCTTGACATGCCAGAGACAAGCAACGTGCTTCAGTGGTTCTGTGAGGATGGTACTAAGGTATCAGTTCGTCCTTCAGGTACAGAGCCAAAGATCAAGTTCTACTGCGAGGTTAAGGGCACAATGAAGTCTGCCGCTGACTACGCTGATCAGAACGAGAAGGCTACAGCTAAGATCGAGGCAATCAAAAAGTCGCTAGGACTTTAATAATTCATAATGCATAATTCATAATGCATAATTGAAGATTGATAGAATCGACGGGATGATATCCCATCGCACAATACAGAGGCACCTCAGAAATGAGGGGCCTTTTTTATTTTAAAATTTAGCAAGACAGACTCTCTAAATCTCCCTTAAAGGGAGACTTTGGGCAGGAATGATGAAATAATCTTCGTGGGAAAGATGCCAATCAATTCCTATTCCCTCCAATGCGAGTAGGAGTGAGAAGTAAACAGAAAAAAAAGCGTGAGAATTTTGATTTCCACGCTTTTGGATTATTGAATTGCCATTTACAATTTCTCTATTTCTTCAATAGGTACGTTAGTTAACTCATGAATTAAAGTGAAATCGAATCCTTTCTTCTTCATATCGGTTGCGATTCTAACGGATTCGTTTCGTATACCTCGTTTCTCACCATCTTCGACACCTCTTTCATATCCATGCTCCTCCATGTCTATTTCGTCAGCAAGTCTCTTAAGGCTAGCTTCATACACGGCATACTCCTTTTTAGACAAAGCTCCAACTTGTGCTCTCTCTATAAGCTTAAGCAAACCTTCGTCCGCTTTTGCGTAAACTGATGGGTCGATATTTTCCATGTTGCCTAAATTTTTGAAACTATACAACCAGATATCCTTCATTGTGATGTCTCCGCCATCCAATTTGAATTTCGGCAAATTTACAAAATATTTTCGATGTCTGTCCCAAAATATTTTGCCACTGTCCAAATCACACTCTGCTGTACGTGTAATCACTTTGTCGATTCCTGCCATTGTTTCTCCCATAATGAAGATTCCAATGATTCCCACGGTAGATGAGTGAGCCATCTCCTCCCTTTAAGGGAGGCTGGGAGGGGCGAGTGTAAAAAAAGCGTGTGTTGGATGACTTTTTGTAATCTTCTCTATAGATTAGAAAGTATGAGAGGAATCAGAGATGAATCCATTTCTTCAAAAGCAAAACATTTTTTCCCTAAATCTTTCAAAGAAGCTCCTATATGAAATAGCCTTTGATTGTCTATTATTAGAAACCTGTCGTGCATTGCTGTTGTATGTTTGATCGAAAGTATTGGATATTGTGCATTAAATGCGTCTATATCTGCTTGCACAATTTTTGAATTTGATGATGTATAAATTTCCACTTTGACTTTGGATTTCTTTTTTGATAATCGTTCTAAAACAGATATGTCAACATACCCATCAATTAAAATTATGCTACTTGTGGCTGATTGTAGAAAACTTTCAAACTTTGCGTAAGCATCAAATATTTGACCTTGAAAAAAAATGCCCTTATGGTCTTTGATTTTATATAAATCCAATTTTTCAAATAAATCATTAATTCGTTTGTCTGTTTCCAATTGATGAATCTCCGTTTCCAGCAAGTGCTTTTTTATGTTCTCTATTTCTGTTGAAATATGATCATTTTTCATTAGAATACGACGCATTGCTACAAATGCATCCATAATTTGAATGCTGATCGAAACTGCGGTTTCACTTTTTAATACAGCAGAAAGCATCGCAATTCCCTGTTCGGTAAATGCGTATGGACAACTCGAGGAATGCTTTAGCTTCACGAACCGGTCACATTTTGTGACTAGTTCGTCTTTTTCATCTTTAGATAATTGAAACATAAATCTTTCCGGAAATCTATTGATATTTCGTTTTACTGCTTGATTCAAAACTTTAGTTTCTACTCCATACAAAGAAGCAATATCGCAATCAATCATCACTTGTTGATTACGCAAATCTAGAATCAACTTTTCTATGGATTGAGATTTCTGAGTTGTTGTATTGATAATGTTACTTCCTTTGTCTTTAATGTTTGACATTTTACTGTTTTTTTATTTATACTGCGTCTAATCAAATGACTAAACTTAATTTATTGCAAAGATATATGAATTTTATAATAATTCTGAAAAGCCTAACATTTTTATGCTCAAATCCCATTCAATAATTTGAATAACCGTTCCACGGTAGATGAGTGAGCCATCTCCTCCCTTTAAGGGAGACGGGAGGGCCTCATTCCGCATTCAACCAATTGTTAATATTTGTTAAAATTGGGGGGGTGAAATATTGCATTTGAAAATTTCTTTATTTTGCATTGTTTCGCAAGAATCGAAATGGAATTTGCGAATATGGAAATTATAATTTGGGACTATGTTTAATATTAAAAACTCGCAAAGATTAATCACTTCCATCGCGGCTATGTGTGTTGGAATGATGTCGTATGCGGCTGAGTTGAGAGAGTCGGTTTGCTATGTCAGGGAGTCGAATAATGCTTCTTTGAATTATGAAAACTTAGCAAACGCGTTGCAGAATAAATCCTATATCGCTGCCTCAAAGAAGGTAAGGGAATATACAGGTGGTGATTCTTTCGGATCTGGTTTTGTGATCAAGGATGAGAAGGGAAAACTTGTTGTCGTGACCAACAAACATGTGGTGCACGACGCTAAATATGTGGATTTGACTTTTGAGGTAAACGGCGCGGAGGTCAAGTATGCTCGTTGCCCCGTCGTTTATGTATCGAAGAATCTTGATATCGCATTGGTGAATTTTCCTTCTGGCGACGTGAATGTGCCCGCACTCAAGATTAATAAAAATAAGGTGAAGGATGGTTCCGACGTTTGGACGGCTGGATACCCTGCTTTGGG
Source organism: Candidatus Scybalocola fimicaballi (assembly GCA_002317115.1). Lineage (GTDB taxonomy): Bacteria > Bacteroidota > Bacteroidia > Bacteroidales > Paludibacteraceae > UBA1723. Next base: position 18,648 of record DCIP01000117.1, on the reverse strand, counting down.
CGACAAACCGTCGTGGCAGCTTGGTAAGGGTGTGATGTCGAACAATAGCGTGAAGGATGAGTTTTTTGGTGATATCGACTCGGTCGCTGTCTATCAGCACACGGCTCAAGTCGACCCAGGAAGTTCGGGTGGACCATTGTTGGTGAAGGAGAAGTCGGGCGATTATACCGTTGTCGGAATCAACACTTGGAAAGCCTCTTTCCGTGAGAATACCAACTTCTCTATTCCGATCAAATACTACAACAATGTTTCCGTAAATGAGATGTCTGTAGCGTCGACTTCAAAGGATAATATTGGCGACGTCGAAAAGATCGCCAAACAATTCCTTGACGACGTGAAGAAAAACGACGCTGATTTGTCGTCTTACGTCGCGACTGAGACACTTTTAGGCATGGACGAGGGGATATTGTCGGTGATGTTGGATAAGGCCTCTGAGACGCGCAGAATCCAACTTCGCACGAAATCGCCAATACCGGTCATGAAATCAATCGTTGGAGATTTTGCATTCGACGGAGTGAAGAACATGGCAGACGTGGAATATTCATCTACCGTGAAGGATGGAGAGAATTATAAGACTACCTACGTTTGTAAAGGCAAGGAGATCGGCGTCGTTTGGAAGGAAAACATGGATGGCTACAAGATTGTGAGCAGCTCCTCGTCGTCGGCAGAAAACGTGGAAAAGATCCAGAAATCGAAAGAATCGAAGGTAATCTATTCGCAGGAGTGGAACAGATATCTTGAATTAAGTTTTTCAAAGGGATTGGAGGATCATTTCGGACAGAAAGCGGATCTCACTTTTATGATTATGGCTGGCAAATATTTCTTGTTCGGACCGAGAGTAGAGTTGGGACACACAGAAAAGCATTTGTTTGCAGACCCTGATTTCTACACTACAGATATAATCGAGAAGGATGACACTACCTATATGATTGAAAAATCGTCCTTTTTAGGAGTCGAATTCAGCATAGGCTATCAGTGTCCGTTTAAGTTGACACCAAGCAACAAAGCCTTCCTTACGCCATACGTGATTGGTGATTTTGGTGGGGTGCTCACACAGGACTTTAATTTTGAGGGAAGTCTGCATGCAGGAGCCAGACTTGGATATTCGCCAAATAAGAAAAAGTCTGTTTTTGTAGGAGCGGAGTATGTTGTCAAGAAAGTGACGGAGTTGGAGTTCAACACTGGCGACGACGACGGTTGTAAGTTTGGAACCAGAAAATATGTGGCTATCTGCGTTGGCTTCGGATTCTAATTTGATTTATTAAAATAACAGAAAACGTGCCCTAAAAGCAACAACTTCGTTGTGGGGCACTGGAAAACAGACATCAGGATGTCTTTAAAACGCTAAACGCGGAAAACAAAAACAGGAGAAAACATTGGAGCGGGTTTTCTTTCGTTAAATTTTTCTCTGTTTGGAAGTTTTCCGGAACAAACGAGTTTGTGTGTTTTCCAAGCGTGAAAATTTTATAAAACGCTGTTTTCTGTTGAAAAAATACGTAAATAATGAGGATTGCAAAGGGCGGAAGCCCTTGCCCTTTTCCAAACGCGAGCCCGTAGGGCGAGCGTAAAAAACAAAAAAACATAAAAAAACATTATGCCGTTAGGCATTTAATATTGGTAGAATTATGAATATAGTAAAGATTTTTTTGGCAGTAGCCATTTCAGTAGCGTCAGTTATTTCAGCCTCAGCAGCAGGCGATCACGGGTTGATCACATTGAAGTCGGGAGAGCAGATTGAGGCTCCCGAAGTGTGGTACACTCACGGACAGGCAATCTATTTGATGGGTCCTAAGCAGAAGAAAGTGGTGCTTGAAGATTCGGAAGTGGAATATGTCCAGTTTTACGATGAGGAGAAAAAGGATTTTGGTCCAAAAAAATACTCCGATTATTTTATCAGTTGTTTGGAGTTTATAAAGGATGAACCTAAAATGCCTAAGGAAAAGAAGTCTGGATATTACAAATTGTTGGAGAAAGATGGTTATACTTTATATTTGCTCAGCTATATGAGTGTTGATAAATATGGCTTTAAATCTGAAGTTAGAAATTATTACTTCAAGAAACCAGAGTGGCCTTGGGCGGTAGATGTATGGTGGTTACGCCAATACAAAATGAAAAAATGCAATAAGTATTGGACGAAAATGCTTGAGGGTAATTCAACGATGTCAAAAATGTTTAGTGAGAATCCAGAAAGTTTTGCTGCTTCGTATTATGGTAATGCCCAGGGAAACACTGAATTGATGTACATATCGTTGTTCAATGATTATATTGAGACGAGGGATAAGAAATAAGATTCAGTAGAGATGCCGAATCGCGGCGTCTCTACATTTTAATTTATATTTGCAACAAAATAATTAAAGGCAATTATATACGTGTTGTCCAAACACGCTTATTTATTAGACGCTCGCCCTTTGGGCTCGCGTTGGAGAGCGGGGTTAGGGCCCAACAATCAAACACGGGCCCTTAACAATCCTCATTTTGGACAACTGCTATATAATCTCCTAATTAAATCTAATCTTAAAATGATTTTCAAAAAACTATTCTGTTGGATTATATGCCTCATTTTCATGGCAATGCCAGCAATGGCGGAGAGGTCAAAATTCAAGGTTGATGGACTTTGGTATTGTTATATTGAAGACGCCGCGAATCTTACTGCGTCAATACACCCTATGGATAAGGATATTTGGGAAGAAGTCACGATTCCAGACAAGGTAGAATATGATGGGAAAGAATACACCATCGTAGCCATAGAGGAAAGTGCGTTTTATGGATCAAAGGCATTGAAGTCTATTACCCTTCCAAACACCATTATTAAGATAGGGAAACAAGCTTTCTACCATTGTGATTCTTTAACCTCCATTACTATTCCCAACTCAGTCACTACAATTGGACAAAGTGCATTCTATAATTGTGAAGGGTTGGCTCTTGTAATCATTCCAAGTTCAGTCACATCCATTGGATCTTGGTCTTTTACTGGCATAAGTGTGATTATTAACCAAACAGACCTTGAGGAGGATAGATGGGGTGCGAAACGTTGTATAAATGGAAAATATATCGAAGGGGATTTTGTCTATTCGGATGAAAAGAAGGATACATTCGCCTATTATTTGGGTGAAGACGCTGAGGTGTCCCTCCCAAATACCGTCACTGCTATTGGTGATAATGCGTTTTATGGACATACAAACCTGACTTCTGTCTCCATTCCAAACTCATTGACATCCATAGGGGGATATGCCTTCTACGGCTGTGAAAGTCTGACTTCATTCGCCGTTCCAAGCGGAGTCACTTCTATCGGGAAATATGCGTTCTATGATTGCCAAGCATTGACTTCCATAGATATTCCAAGTGGCGTCACCGTCATCGGAGACCGCACATTCGAGGGATGTAATAGTTTGCTCTCCGTCACTATTCCCAACGGAATCACTTCCATTGGCTGGTATGCTTTTTCTGGTTGTACAAGCTTGCTTTCGGTAGATATTCCCAATTCAGTCACTTCTATCGGTCAAGCTGCTTTTGAATATTGTACAAGTTTGAAGCCCGTCGTTATCCCTCCTTCAGTCACTTCTACGGGGGGAAGTGCTTTCTATGACGTGGATACGATCTATTATGCGGGAAGTGCGGGATTCAGATGGGGAGCTAAACGAAATATAAAGGGTTACGTTGTCGAAGGAGATTTTGTCTATTGGGATGAAACAAAGGAGACGTTGGGCGACTATTTAGGTAGCGATACAGCCATTTCCATCCCTGATTTTGTCTCTTCCATAGGTGATTATGCGTTCACTGAATGTTCGCGATTGACCTCTGTCTCCATTCCTAAAGGAGTCACTTCCATCCGCAAATGTGCATTCAATGAACGTGAGGATTTGATTACCGTCTCCATACCAAGTACAGTCACTTACATTGGTGAAGATGCATTCTTTAACTGTAAGAATTTATCATCCGTCTTTATTCCAAGTTCGGTAGAAACCATAGGAAGTTATGCGTTTTATAATGTTGATACCATTTACTACGCAGGACCAGCCACAGGTAGTCCTTGGGGAGCGAAGCATCACATAAAAGCCATAATCGACGGTGATTTTATTTACGGAGACGAAAAGAAAACGGTGTTGAAACAATACATTGGTACTGACTCCATAGTGGTTATTCCTGACAATGTAGTGACCATTGGAGATTCTGCTTTCATCAACAATACTACCATCCAATCTGTTGTAATACCTAATTCAGTTGAATCAATCCGTTCGTATGCTTTTGCGGGATGTACTGGAATAAGCAGATTGTCGGTTCCTTACACTGTTTCAAGTATTGGAATGGATGCCTTTTATCAGGTGGATACTGTCTCTTATGGAGGTTTTGCTGTTTGGCAATGGTGGGAGACACAATATTGGGGTGCATTGAACTTTGATGAGGAGGGAGATGATTTGTATATTATCCACAACTTAGAGGAGCTACTGTATTTCAGAGATTCGGTAAAAGGCATTGCAAGGCTTGAAGCAGACATCGATCTTAGCCCTGTTTGTGGCAAGGTGGGAGACGAAATGGTCAGTTTCACCCCTATCAAATGTCTTAAGTTCGACGGTGGAAACCACACTATCTCCAACCTCTATATCAATCAACCGGATAATGATAAAGAGGTTGCTTTGTTCGATACAGAAGATAAAATTTATAAACTTCTAATTCAGAACCTAAAAGTGACGAATGCATACGTGAAGGGTGGAGAATATGCGGCTGGAATAGCAAATAACGGCATTTTCGTCAACTGCCATTTTGAAGGTGTTGTTATCGGAAAATATGCAGGCGGTGTGAGCGAGTATGGAAAACCATCCTCCGCATATAATTGTAGCAACTATGGAATGGTGGTTTCTTCTTCTTACTCAAGTGGAATAGATGCTTCCTCTATGTATAATTGCTACAACAGAGGACGAATTGTTAGCGATGAATCGGCTATAGGACTTGGAATGTATTGCTGTGAACATTTCAATATATATAATTCTGGCGACGTATACGCTCCTGATTCAAAAAACATTTATTACATAGAGACTGATCATTGGGATGATGATGCTAGTGGTAGTCTTTTTGCTTTGCAGGAAATGGATTCCAGTGCTTTCCTTTCAGGTGCTGTGAAAGATTCGTTGAACAAGTACGTTTCGCAAAATCCGAAGGCTTATGATTATTATTCAGACTCTATTCCATTGCTACAATGGGTGCAAGGAGAGGATGGATTTCCACGTTTTGAAGGTGTGGATTTGAAGCCGACGCAGGGATATGTGGTTCGTTACACAGGGGCCATTGAGGATTATGACGTCGCTTTGAATGGCACCGTCGCTTTGCCAGTTTGCCGCGGCAACTCTTACGTTTTCTCCAACAACTTCGATGGAAAGAATATCGTGAGCGACACGACCATCATTGTGGAAATGGCAAAGAAGGACTCTATTTGGGGATTGGAAATGCGAGGTGACTTTGATGCTGACGGTTATATCTCTCTTTCTTTTTATACCAATATGGATAACGAAGGAGATAGATTTGCTGGAATCGAAGGAGATTTTTATCCTCAGAACGAATATAAAGAGTATTTCTTTGTGAATAGTTATTTGTTTTCTAAAGCTGGTGTACTCTGCAACTACATTCAAGAAAACGATTCCGTTTGGAAGGTTACGCTGGACAGTATTTATTATAGTATTGAATATGACAGTTTGGCTTTGTATGTAGGATATTACGATAGCAAGGTTAGATTCAACACAAATGTTTTATCTTGGACAAAGGGTGCGACTGGCGATGAGACCAGCGTCTCAACCATCAGCAACCTAGCACTCGAAGTTTATGCCGACAACGGCACCATCCNNCATGACGAACCATACTATTGCATCTATGGATTCTCTGTCCGTGCGGTCGCAAACGGCACCTCAACCAGTGCATCAACCATCAGCAACCATGCATTGTTGGTTTATGCCGACAACGGCACCATCCACGTCGCCAATGCACAGCCAAACACTAAGATTCAGGTGTTTGATATGAACGGCAAGGTAGTAGCTTCTGGTGTAACCGATGCTGAGGGAAGTGTAGAGATGAAACTTCCTGCGATGAATGGTGTTTATGTGGTGAGTGATGGTAATCAATCGACGAAGGTGGTGGTAAAGTAAAATAACATCTAACATGAAGAAGATTATATTCCTATTGGCTTCATTCGTTGCCATCTTTATGGCAATAGCCAACAACTACATGCACGTCTATTTGAACAATGGTTCAATCCTTGACTTTGATATAGACAGCCTACTTCAGGTTGACGTTCAAAAGGATTCCACTTCTAACTCAACCTACCTTCTTGTTGTTAAAAACGACAGCTCGACACTGCGTATTGACCAGTCTGATATCCAGAAAATAGCATTCGACGATACAATTAACTCGATTTGGGGATTAGAGGTGAGCGATGTTGACGAAAAAGGTAATGTCTCAATTACTTTTTATGCGAATATAGAAATGGAAACAATATATGGAATTAGAGTAGATTTTTTTAAAGATTATGACTTGTTCTTGTACATTAAGAATATCTCTTTGAATTCTCATTTCCCTAATAAATCAGGAATAACTTTTGATTATATACAAGAGAACGATTCTATTTACAAAATAACAGTGCATGATGTCTATTTTAATGATAATACTAAAAGTATAGCAGTTTTCATTAGAGTTACTAAAGATGAAAATTCTAATGTCATACGCTGGAATAATGAAAATATTGAAAGAATGCCTGTAAGCGGTCAGATAGCCGATCACGATTATGTTGACCTTGGTCTTCCAAGCGGTACACTTTGGGCAACCTACAACGTGGGCGCTTCCAAGCCACAGGAATCTGGTTGGCATCTAACATGGGGCGTGGCATATCCGAGTGATTCGTATTACCCAGGCTCGTACAAATGGGGAAGAGACTCTATGACGAAGTATAATTCGAAGGATAGCCTGACAATATTGCAGCCAGAGGATGACGCTGCCACAGTCAACTGGGGCTCAGAGTGGCGTATGCCAACAGGCGAAGAGTTGCAGGAACTGATAGAATACTGTGAATATAGCAGTACTGAGTTCGAGGGAAGGAAAGGAGCGAAATTCACCGCCACTAACGGTAACTCCATTTTTTTCCCTGCTGCTGGGTACGCCGTCGATTGGGTTATCGCTGGTGAGAGTAGCGGCTACTACTGGTCGTCATCTCTCGTGGATGTGGGCGAGAATCCTGGATTCTTGTACTTCAGGGATGAAAAGGTATACATAGATTACGGCGGGGGAGGTTCCGGACACTCTGTGCGTGCAGTGTGTGCAAAGAAAGAAGAAAGAAATGTGTATAGTGTGAAATTCTACACATCAGACAGCACTTTGATAAATGCTCAAAATGTATATGAAGGTGCACATCCTAAAGAAGTACAGGCACCAGTAAGGACTGGCTATGAGTTTGTCGGATGGAGCACTTCATTTGATACAATCACCTCTGATTTGTCTGTTTACGCTATTTATAAAGAGGCTTGCGTCGACCTTGGCCTTCCATCGGGCACACTTTGGGCAACCTATAACGTGGGTGCCACCAAACCATCAGAATACGGTGACTATTTCGCATGGGGCGAGACCAAGCCAAAGGAAGACTACAGTTGGAGTACATACAAGTGGACAGAGGACAAAGGCAAAACTTTTACCAAATACGTCCATTCAGAAAAATATGGCACCGTAGACAACAAGATGGTGTTGGAAGCGGAAGACGATGCAGCGACAGCCAATTGGGGCAAGAACTGGAGGATGCCGACGATCGAGGAGATGCAAGAACTAATCGAAAATTGTGAATATAGCTGGACAACGGTCGACGCAAGGAATGGAATAAAATTCACCGCTACTAACGGCAACTCCATTTTTATTCCCGCTACTGGCTATTTTAATGGATCGGATAACTACTATACTGGCGGCCACAGCTTCTACTGGTCATCATCGTGCCAAGAGAAGGAGGAACGTGCTCTACGTATGTACTTTAAAAATGAATATGGGTATTTGTTGTATGTAGGTTGTGAAACCGCCTATCGCTGCCCGGGATACTGTGTGCGTGCGGTACGAGCAAAGAATTAGCGGGAGAGCCTTTTTACGCATTTATATGATCTCTTAAAAGAATTTGAATTATGAGAATAAACTATTTATTGGGAGCATCGCTATTGATAGCAACGATGCCTTTTATCTCTTGTGGAGATGATGAAGAGAACGAGCCAAATAGTCAGGACAACGAACAGTCTGACGGTGGCTGTGGTGCAGATGATAGTAGCAGCAATTTTACCGACCTTTCGGGAAAAGACAGCAATGGCCGTGAATACGTCGACCTATGCCTTCCATCTGGAACCCTTTGGGCTAAATACAACGTGGGCGCAACGAAGTCAGAGGAATTTGGCAACTATTTCGCATGGGGTGAGACGTCGCCAAAAGATACATACAAATGGGGCAATTATAAATATGCGACCTTACGTAGTTCTGGGGAGTTGGATTCCTTGACAAAGTACAACTTTGGCAATTATGGTTATTGGGGACCAAAAGACAAACTATCAGTTCTTCTTCCAGAGGACGACGCTGCGACTGCCAATTGGGGTAGTGAGTGGCGAATGCCTACGGATGAGGATTTCAAAGAGTTGGTAAAGTATTGTCCGTTCGACTGGATCGAAGTTAATGGTGTGCGTGGCATGGGCTTCACAGGAGCAAATGGCAACGCTATCTTTTTGCCTGCCGCTGGTTACCGTGACGGATCGGATATCAAAAGTGTGGGCTCTTATGGCAACTATTGGTCGTCTACACTCGTAGATGAACGCGAGTATCTTGGTAGCACCATGACCACTTACGATATAGCAGCGACTTGGAGCAGAGCCAACCGTTGCGTCGGCAATCCTGTACGTGCTGTCCGACGATAAGTAGAGACGGGGCATGCCCCGTCTTTGCATGCTCCCGTCTTTGCACGTTTAGAAATAGCGATTACCACAACGCCACTCTTCCCATTTCTCCGAGGTCGAGTGTGCCTGAGTTGGCTCCCATTGCCTTGAACACCTTCACAATAGTGTTCCAGGTGATGCTTTTCCCACTCTCAATCTTGGAAATCTGAGCCTCCTTCACTCCAACCAACTCCCCCAACTGTTTTTGTGTGAGATTCTGTTGCAAACGAGTCTTCTTGATGGCTTCCCCGATAAGGAAGTCTTCAATGTCTTTGTCAAAGGCAACTCGTTTAGGAGAGCCTTCTTCTCCAATGTATTTGTTGATAATTTCTTCTTCTGTGTAAAATTTCATAGCCCTTATTTATTTTGTTTGTAGTATTCGAGTCTGATTGCTTCTGCTTTTTGGATTTCCTTTGAAGACACTTTGCTTGTCTTTTTTACAAAGCCATGTGTGACAATCACAACTTTACCTCTTTTCTTGTCCCAAAAAGCAAGAAGCCTATATTTTATTTGGTTGTAAATTGTTCTAAACTCCCAAATATCTTCATTAAGTTTTTTGAATAGCTCTTTGTCTATTACAAATCTGCTTTTTTTGACATTAGAAATAATTTTTTCTCTCGCTTTTTCTGGAAGCGAACTTAAAAATTGATTTACTTCTTCTGAATAAATCACATCAAATTTTGGTTCGTCATTCATTTTTTATACTGTTATTAATCAACATTGGTGCAAAGATAAAATAAACTTTCCTATTTTGGAAGGCTTGTTCAGATTTTTTTGATCGGCCACGGTAGCCAATCGTCATGCGACGATTGCCAACCATGGCCTGGTTTGACAACCGTTGCACGGTAGATGAGTGAGCCATCTCCTCCCTTTAAGGGAGGTCGGGAGGGTCTCATTCCACATTTATTTATATATTTGCCATTGTAATTGAATCTGTATGAAGAGACTAAGCTTTTTGATGGCAATAATGTTGCTTGTGGCAAACGGTTTTGCACAGGTAATCCCACTTAAATATGGTGATTTTGAGACGTATACCGATAGAGAGGTGAAGGAGTCTGGCGTAATTGGTGGAAAACTGAAGCATATCTATGTCTGGGGACCCAATGAGAAAATCCCTGCAGACAAGTTGGCTCCATATCCGTATTCCAGCAAGACTATATGGTCGTCTTCCAATGTCTATGCTAAGGTGATGGGAATCACAAAAGCGAGCTATTCCGTCTTCCCTGAAAAAAGGGATTCAAGTAATTGTGTGCGACTTGAGACACGCCTGGAGACCATTAAGGTGCTCGGTCTCATCAACGTGGCTGTCTTGGTGTCGGGAAGCATTTTTACTGGCGAAACATACGAGCCAATCAAGTCGCCAGACGATCCATATTCAAATTTAAGTTTTGGCATTCCGTTCACGAAAAAGCCCAAAACACTTGTGCTTGACTACAAGTGCAAGATATCTCCCAACAACTATGTGCAGAAATGTACAGGATTCAATTCTTCTCGTATCGACGGTGTGATGGACAAGGCTGAGATATGGCTATACCTTCAGAAGAGATGGGAAGACAAAGATGGAAATATCCATGCGTTGAGGGTAGGCACTGTTCGCAAACAGTTGGAAAAGGATGAGTTAGAGTGGAATAATCAGGCCCGTTTTGACATCCATTATGGGGATATTTCCAAGACCGACTACTATAAGGACTATATGCATCTTAACGGACCATACCGAGCAAAAAACAGTAAAGGCAAAGTCGTCCCTATCATAGAAGAGGGATGGGGTGGGGAGAATGACCAGCCGACGCATATGATTTTGATGTTTACCGCCGGCAATCACGGAGCATTCATAGGCACCGTCGGCAATACATTGTGGATTGACAATGTAGGATTTGAATATTAATGCAATAACCCCTATGACCTATGGATTTAAAATATCATCCTAAGACTAAGAAAGAGTTATTGAAAGCAATTAATAAAGAGATCCAAAAGCAAGGAAACAGTGCAAATCTAAACTGTATAGATACCTCTGCTATTACTGACATGTCTCTTTTGTTTTATGATAGCAAATTTAATGGAGACATATCTCAATGGAATGTGAGCAACGTCACGAATATGTGGCTAATGTTTTTTAAGAGCCATTTCAACGGGAATATCTCTAAATGGGATGTGAGCAACGTCGTTAATATGTGCTATATGTTTTCGAAAAGTAAGTTCAATGGCAATATCTCTAAGTGGAATGTCTCAAAGGTCACCAATATGTTTTGTATGTTCAGTAGTAGCCAGTTCAACGGAGACATCTCTAATTGGGATGTGAGGAATGTCAGATGGATGAAAGATATATTCCTTGATAGTAAGTTTGATGGGGATATAAGCAATTGGAATATAGACAATGTTGTTGATGATAGATCTTCTGTATTGGAATATGGCATCTTTAGAGAGTATTCTGAAAATGGAGAAAATTCCGATGAGACGGGATTGAGATATAGCGGCAAAAGAGAATCGTCATTGGTATCTTGTGGTGAGGATTCCAAGCCGGGAAAGAGAGAAGAAGAGGAAAACACTATCTTTGATAAAGTGAAAAACGCATTTGGAAAGATATTCGGGACCCTCTAAAACTCCCTTACATTCGGCCACGGTAGCCAATCGTCATGCTGACGATTGCCAACCATGGCCTGGTTTAATAACCGTTCCACGGTAGATGAGTGAGCATAAAATCCACGTCGACATACTAAAAACACGTTCAGACTGCCTTTTTATCTACTTTTTTTGCACTATTAAGCAACTTTTTTCTAATTTTGCCTTAAATTCGCCTTTTAAGAGCGTACTTTTAAGAGTCGTTTTGTGTATCGGAAAAGAAAGAAAAAAGAAAACAATATAAAAACATGGGTTTACTAGATCTAAGTGAACAGGAGATTCTAAGACGTGAGAGTCTTAAGGCATTGCGCGATATGGGCATCGAGCCATATCCTGCAGCAGAGTATAAGGTTTCTGCTTATAGCACAGACATCAAAGAGCAGTTTAAGGACGACGCTGAGAAATGGGAACTTTCCATCGCAGGTCGTATCATGAGCCGCCGTATCATGGGTAAGGCTTCTTTCGCTGAAATTCAAGATTCCAAAGGACGTATTCAGGTTTACATCTCTCGCGACGACTTATGTCCGGGTGAGGATAAGGAGATGTACAACACTGTATTCAAGAAACTTCTAGATATCGGTGATTTCGTTGGTATTAAGGGTTACGCTTTCCGCACACAGACAGGTGAGATCTCAGTGCACTGTGCTGAGCTTACAGTGTTGAGCAAGAGCCTTAAGCCACTTCCAATCGTAAAATATAAGGATGGTGTAGCATACGACGCTTTTGATGATCCAGAGCTTCGCTACCGTCAGCGTTACGTCGACCTGATTGTCAACGACGGTGTGAAGGATACTTTCCTAAAGCGCGCTAAGATCGTCCGCACTCTACGTAATATCCTTGACAACGCAGGTTACACTGAGGTTGACACTCCAATCCTTCAGAGCATCGCAGGTGGTGCGTCGGCTCGTCCGTTCATCACTCACTTCAACGCTCTTAACCAGGATATGTACATGCGTATCGCCACTGAGCTTTACTTGAAGAGACTAATCGTAGGTGGATTCGAGGGTGTTTACGAGATGGGTAAGAACTTCCGTAACGAGGGTATGGATAAGACTCACAACCCTGAGTTCACATGTATGGAGCTTTACGTCTCTTACAAGGATTTGAACTGGGGTATGGACTTCACAGAGAAGATGCTTGAGGAGATCTGTATCGCAGCCAACGGTAAGCCAGAGGTTGAGATCGACGGTAAGGTCATCTCATTCAAGGCTCCATTCCGTCGTCTTCCTATCCTTGACGCTATTAAGGAGAAGACTGGCTACGACCTATATCCAATGAGCGAGGATGAGATCCGTGAGACAGCCAAGAAGCTTGGTATCGAGGTAGACGAGACAATGGGTAAGGGTAAACTTATCGATGAGATCTTCGGCGAGACTTGCGAGGGCACATTCATCCAGCCTACATTCATCACAGACTATCCAGTGGAGATGTCTCCGCTAACTAAGATGCACCGTTCTAAGCCAGGACTAACAGAGCGTTTCGAGCTTATGGTCAACGGTAAGGAGCTTGCAAACGCATACTCAGAGCTTAACGACCCAATCGATCAGGAGCAGAGATTCATCGACCAGATGAAACTTGCCGACAAGGGCGACGACGAGGCTATGATCATCGACCACGACTTCCTACGCGCTCTTCAGTACGGTATGCCTCCAACATTCGGTATCGGAATCGGTATCGACCGTTTGGTAATGCTTATGACAGGTAAGTTCGCTATCGGTGAGGTAATGTTGTTCCCACAGATGAAGCCAGAGACGACACAGGCTAAGGACGCAACATCTAAGTATGTGGCTCTTGGAATTCCAGAGGCATGGGTAGAGGTGATCCAGAAGGCAGGATTCTTGACAATCGACAGTTTGAAGGAGTGTAATCCAAACAAGCTACACCAGGATATCTGTGGATTGAACAAGAAATTCAAGCTCGACCTAACTAATCCAACTAAGGAAGAGGTTGCAGAGTGGGTTTCTAAGGCTAATTAATAGTTAATGGTTAATAATTAATGGGCGTGGCACGTAGAGACGTACGGACGTGCGTCTAACACCCATTAGTTTTAATTTTTGATTAAAAATAAGAAATGCAGAATACGCAAAGAAGAATAGCGGTGATGGGTGGAGGAAGCTGGGCTACTGCTTTGGCTAAAATCTGCTTGGCTAATAAAGAGAGACATATCAACTGGTATATGCGTCGCCCTGAACAGATAGAGGAGTTCAAGGCAACGGGGCATAATCCATCTTATCTTGTGTCCGCTCATTTCGACGTCGAGAGAATCACATTCTCTTCCGACATCAATGAGACAGTGCGCAACTCTGATATGTTGATTTTTGCTACACCGTCGCCATATTTGAAGAGTCATTTGGAGAATTTGACTGAGTCGTTGGAGGATAAGGTGATTATCTCTGCGATCAAGGGAATTGTTCCAGATGAGAATCTTGTCATTTCGGAGTATTTCAAGGAAAAATATGGGGTGAAGGATGAGAATATTCTTGTCGTTTCAGGCCCAACACACGCAGAGGAGATCTCAGTGGAGAGATTGTCGTTCCTTACAGTAGGATGCAGCTCACAGGAGCGTGCTGAGGAGGTTTGCGAGATCTTGAACTGCTCATTTTTGAAGACGCGAATTCTTAATGATGTCATAGGAATCGAGTACGCATCAGTGCTAAAGAACGTCTACGCTATCGCCGCAGGAATCTGTCACGGTATGAAACTTGGAGATAATTTCCAGGCTGTGTTGCTATGCAACGCAATACAGGAGATGGAGAAATTCTTAAAGATTTCGACTCAGCAGGACCGCAATATCTGTGAGCCAGTGTTCCTTGGCGACTTGTTAGTGACAGGCTATTCAAAGTTCTCACGCAACCGTTTGTTTGGAACAATGATCGGCAAGGGCTACAGCGTCAAGACGGCTCAGGTGGAGATGGAGATGGTGGCAGAGGGCTACTATGGCACAAAGTGTATCACAGAGGTCAACAAGAAATTCAATGTGGAGATGCCGATACTTGAGGCTGTCTACAATATCTTGTACGACCGTGCGATCGCAGCGTTTGAAATGCGTAAGTTGATTACTAAACTAAAATAAGACGCTATGAAAAGACTCTTTTTGTTTATTTTGTCGATGCTTGCTTTTATTTCGATAGAAGCAAAGACAACTTTCAAGATTGCAGGACCAGAAAAGAAGTACAATCAAATTCGTGTGATCAATCAGACAGCGCAGGAGAATTTCTCTTGTAGACTAGTTTTGTTGAAGGAGAATGCAGATGGCACTTTTACTCGTGGAGATGTGTATGGCACATATAATCTGAAAGGAAAGAATGATATCGACACCAACACTAATAAAGTCAAGCGAGGCACAGTAGTTGGGGTTGAGATGCCAGAGAATTTCCCTGAGGATGTAGAGGTTTCTGTAGAGTACAGAAATTATCCGTTCTACGATGCCGTCATCGTTACTTTGATCGACAAAAACAACAAATTCGAGTCGTTCTAATAGAAAATTATATAGGCTTTACGCTCGCCCTACGGGCTCGCGTTGGTAGAGGGGGTTAGGGCTCCGCCCTTAACAATCCTTATCTTGGACAAGTGCTATATGATTGATATCCCGTAAGGGATTTTATATCGGTAATAAACAAATAATAAGAATAATGGAAAACATGAAACTTAACGTGGAGAACGCCTTCGTTTGCAAGGATCTTCACATTTCAATGTCTGCAGTAAAGGGTTACGAGCAGGCTGTAGCTGAGGCACAGGAGATGCTTCACAAGGGTACAGGTCTTGGTAACGACTTCCTTGGATGGTTGACTTTGCCTTCATCTATCACAGAGCAGTTTATGGATGAGATCATCGCAGCTGCAAAGGTTTTGAGAGAGAAGTGTGACTACGTAGTTGTAGCTGGTATCGGTGGTTCTTACCTTGGTGCTCGCGCCGTAATCGAGGCTCTTTCTAACTCTTTCGCTCCATTCATGAAGAGCTCAAAGAACCCAACTATCCTTTACGCTGGTAACAGCATCTCTGAGGATTACCTTGCTGAGCTTTCTTCATTCTTGAACAGAAAGCAGTTTGGTATCATCAACATCTCTAAGTCGGGTACAACAACTGAGACTGCTCTTGCATTCCGTATCCTTAAGACACAGCTTGAGGAGCAGGTTGGTAAGGACGAGGCTCGTCAGAGAATCATCGCTGTAACTGACGCAAAGAAGGGTGCTCTTCGCACACTTGCTACAAAGGAAGGTTACAAGACATTCGTAATTCCTGATAACATCGGTGGTCGTTTCTCAGTTCTTACTCCAGTAGGTTTGCTTCCTATCGCAGTAGCTGGTTTCGATATCAAGAAGCTTGTTGCTGGTGCTGCTTCAATGGAGAAGCTAACAGCTCAGGACGTTCCATTCTCAAAGAACCCATCTGCTATCTACGCTGCTACTCGTAACGAGCTTTACCAGAAGGGTAAGAAGATCGAGATCTTGGTTAACTACAACCCTAAGTTGCACTACATCGCAGAGTGGTGGAAGCAGCTTTACGGTGAGTCAGAGGGTAAGGACCTTAAGGGTATCTTCCCAGCTGCAGTAGACTTCTCTACAGACCTTCACTCAATGGGTCAGTGGATCCAGGAGGGTGAGCGTTCTATCTTCGAGACAGTTATCTCAATCGCTCGTCCATCAAAGAAGATCACAGTTCCTATGGATGCTGAGAACCTTGACGGACTTAACTTCGTAGGTGGAAAGAACGTTGACTATGTTAACAAGCAGGCTGAGTTAGGTGTTATCATCGCTCATACAGACGGTGGTGTTCCTAACCTACACATCAACTTGCCTTCACTTAACGAGTTCTACATCGGTCAGTTGTTCTACTTCTTCGAGAAGGCTTGTGGTATCTCTGGTTACCTACTTGGTGTTAACCCATTCAACCAGCCAGGTGTTGAGGCTTACAAGAAGAACATGTTCGCTCTTCTCGAGAAGCCAGGTTACGAGGAGCAGACAGCAGCCATCCGTGCTCGCATTTCTAAGTAGTTGATTATCAGCTATATCCTATAGGACGGTTGCGCCATTTGGCGCAACCGTCCTTTTTGATTTCGTTGATAGTCAATGGGTTACGATTGACGATTCAGAAGACTATTCCTTGATGAGGGTGAGGGTCTGGGTTTCGCCTGGTTGGAGGAGACGGGTTTTAGCGAAACCAACTAGGTATGGGTCGTAGAACATGACGACCTCCTTGCCAGGACGGTCGCCTGTGTTGGTGACGGTCGCTGTGTCACCGTTGATGGTGACGTCGAAGGTGGTGTAGGAGAGACCGTAGCCGAATGGATAGGATACTTCTACGCCTGTACGGGTGAAGTAGCGGTAGCCGACATCCATGCCTTCCTCATATTTAGTATAGTCAACGTCCTTTATTTTTAAAGGTATGCGTTTGGTGTCTGCCATGGTTCCTCTACCGTGGTAGTCGTATGGGAAGTTAGCTGAAGACGGGATGTCGAAGTAGTCGATAGGGAAGGTCATAGAGAGCTTTCCGCTAGGGTTGACTGCGCCGGAGATGATGTCGGCAATCGCATTGCCGCCCTCCTGGCCAGGTTGCCATGCAAGGACAATTGCGTCTGGCTTGGATTTCCATGATGCGGTCTCGATGACGCCGCCAATATTAAGGACGACGATCACCTTCTTGCCTGCAGCATGGTAGACGTCGCAGATTTCCTGGAGGGCGCGCTTTTCCTCTGATGAAAGAAGGAAGTCGTCCTCGAGGTGGCGGTCGCCGCCCTCGCCAGCCTGACGGGCGAGGGTATAAATCGCTACGTCCGTTGAGCCAACGCTCTTTTCCACCATTGCTCTGTCAATGTCCATCTCTGGGGCTGCTGGAGCACCGAGGAGACGGCGCCCGATAGTCATGCGAGGCTCATGTTTCTTAAGGTATTGGTGGTATTTCTCCGTGAGAGTTTCATCGAGGAGGAAGCCATTGTTGCGAAGTCCTTCCTCCATGTTGATGACATATGGACGCTGAACATGACCAGAGCCTGTGCCTCCCGCGAGGAGGCTGTATGCTGCCGTTCCGAAGAGAGCGACACGCACGCCACTTGCCAATGGAAGAGCGTCGGCATCGTTCTTAAGCAGCACGATGCCTTCTTCTGCCGCCTGACGGGCAGTTGCAGCATGTGTCTGCATGTCAGGGTTGCAAGTTCTTGTCACACCCTTGAAAGTAGGGGTTTTGACGACAAGTTCCAAAACCCTCTTCGCGCAGATGTCAAGATACTTCTCATCAAGCTCGCCTTTCTCAACCTTTTTGATTAGCTCGCGTATCTGTGACTTCGCTCCTGGCTCCATAAGGTCGTCGCCTGCCTGGATCTGCGCCGCTGT
>DCIP01000117.1:498-757 GCA_002317115.1 Candidatus Scybalocola fimicaballi | reverse complement strand
GTATTACGCTTGCCAGTCCAATCCGTCATCACGAGACCCTCATATCCCCATTCCTCGCGAAGCACCTTCGTGAGCAGGAATGAATCGCTCTGGGTGTGAATTCCGTTCAGCTTGTTATAAGAGGCCATCACTGTCCATGGTTTGGCCTCTTTTATTGCGATTTCGAAGCCTTTGAGGTAAAGTTCGCGTAGAACATCCTCGTCAATTTGCGAGTCGCTCATGAAGCGGTTTGTCTCCTGGTTGTTTGCCGCAAAATGCT
>DCIP01000117.1:0-408 GCA_002317115.1 Candidatus Scybalocola fimicaballi | reverse complement strand
GATCCTCGGAGAAATACTCGAAATTTCGACCGCAAAGAGGATTTCGGTGGAGGTTCATGCCTGGCGCGAGCAAAACATCAACTCCATATTCATAAGCTTCCTCACCAATGGATGCTCCGACATTTTCTACCAACTCGGTATTCCATGAACATGCGAGGAGAGTTCCAACCGGAAAACCGGTGCAATGGAAATCCTTCCCCTTGTTCTCTTTACCCTTCCTCGTTGCCTCGATCCTGACACCTGCAGGTCCATCAGAGAGAACAATTGCAGGTACTCCAAGTCTATCTATCGACCTTGTGATACCTGCAGCTCCTGGACATGGGTAGTCCAGTCCAAGCACACCAGCAACCATACTGAAATAACCGCCACCGATCACAATCGTGGCTTTCTCTTTCAGCGACATCTCTT
>DCIP01000173.1 GCA_002317115.1 Candidatus Scybalocola fimicaballi | reverse complement strand
AGTTTGCCTTGGAAACTGTCGACGCCGAATGTCTGCATCGTCTCCACCATCATTGCTTTTGCTCCACTTCCAGATAATGGTTTCATTATGGCTACTGGCAACGCATCCACAAAATCAGAGTTGAGACTTGTCCAGTTCCATATCCACTTCAATCCATACATCAGGTAGTCCATGGCTCCTGAGGCTCTGAACACTCCAATTGCCACCAACATACCCACCAAGTATGGCATGACCTTGATGCTGGTCTCAAATCCTTGCTTGGCTCCTTCAATAAAACATTCATACACATTCACTCTTTTATAGGTTGCTCCTCCGATGAATATGAGAATGATACTTAGAAGCAAGGCGTTGCTGATAATCTTTGAAGTCTTAATCATTTCTCCAGCTGTAAGAAACTCTACGGCTTCGCTTACAGTAGTGATAGACTCTGCCTTATCATCTGGAATTTTGGTGCCGAAAGCTTTTTCGAACGCCATCATCAGTTCTATTTTTTTTAGTCTGTTGACTCCTAGTTCGTTAGCAAAGTTTGCATCTTTATTGACCTTTGATTCGTCAACTCCCAACTCTTCAACAATAATGTCTTTTACTTTTTCTTCAGTATTATCATTGATATGGGCAAACCCAAACATCATCAGTCCGATTGCCGAGCAAATGCCAAGTAACCATCCTATTACAACTTTGTTGAGAAGGTTCAAATGTTGCTTTATGCCGACATATACGATTGCAGCTAATGTTGAGACAAATGTAGAAAGTAGTAAAGGAATGAAGATGTCTGTAGGGTCTGCAGCTCCCATGATACTTCTTTGTGCCAAAATGGTAATTGGAATGAGAGTCAGTCCAGAGGTGTTGAGTGCAAGAAACATAATTTGTGCGTTGCTCGCCTCTTTCTTATTCGGATTCAACTCTTGCAGACCTTTCATCGCCTTCAATCCTAATGGAGTTGCGGCATTGTCGAGACCAAGCATATTGGCTGAGAAATTCATAAGAAGTTGCCCGTTGACGGGATGGTCTTTTGGAACTTCTGGAAATAGCTTGTTGAAGAATGGTCCGATGATTTTCGATAGAAAATTGATGGCTCCCGCTTTTTCTCCAATGTTCATCAGTCCGAGCCACAAAATCATAACTCCTCCAAGAGGAAGAGCAATATCCATTACGGCAAACTTAGACATATGGAAGGTGCTTTGTATAATTTTCTCGAACACCGTATAATCATGCTGGAATATACACTGCAGGACTGCTACGATGAACGCAATGAAAAAACAACCTATCCAAATGTAGTTGAGCACCATAATTTTTCGCTTTTATTGCACCTTTAGTTATGACACGAGTTGCATGTGGCACACTTGTGCGTTTCTCTGCGGAAACGTTTCTCAATCAACACCTTGATTCTGTTTCTCAACGCCTCAATGTCAATTTTCTCTACGATATCGTTTGTGAACGCAAGAAGTAGAAGCATCTTACCCTCTTTCTCTGAGATTCCTCGTGTACGCAAGTAGAACAATGCATCTTCATCGATCTGCCCTACCGTCGCTCCATGCGAGCATTTCACGTCGTCGGCATAGATCTCAAGCTGAGGTTTTGTGTACATCTTGGCTGTAGACTTAGCACAGATATTCTTGTTGCTCTGGTAAGCCTCTGTCTTCTGTGCGTCTTTCTCAACAAGGATTCGTCCTGCAAATGAGCCGTATGAGCAGTCGTCCATGACGTATTTGAATAGCTCTGTGCTCTTGCAGTGAGATACCTTATGGTTGATATATGTGTCGTTGTCGATATGGTCGTGCTCGTCACCGATTCCGATTCCGCACAATGTTGTCTCGGCATACTCTCCGCTTAGGTTGACGCGGATGTTGTTGCGAGTGTAGCCTGTGCGTAGAGTGATGTTGTTGATATTTGCGACGGAACCCTTTCTCTGCTCTACGTATAGAGATCCGACGTTGGTTGTCTGACGCTCTGAATCACAGATCTCGTAGTGGCAGTAGTTGGAATTATCTCCCAAACTAACCTCTGTCACTCTGTTTGCCAAGAATTTGTGTCCTGATTCGCTGTGGTTGCAGACAAGGACTTTGACTGCTGCGTTCTCCTCAAGAATGATAAGATTGCGGCTTGTTGCCAACAAATCAAAGTCGGCGTGCATCATGTTGATCAACTGGATTGGTCGCTCAACCTGCACATTCTTAGGCACATAAAGTACAAAACCATCCTGTGCGAAAGAGGTATTGAAAGCCACCATCACATCTGTCTTGTGAGGTGCAATCTTACCGTAATATTTGCTGATGATTTCTGGATGCTCTTTTGCGACGGTGCTCAATGAACCAGCAATGACACCCAGTTTTGCCAACTCTGCTATCTCGTCTTTTGCGATAGCCTCAGCGAAAATATCATTGACTACGTAGAAATTGTGTGTTCTCAAACCTGGCACATCGCATCTGTATGGTGCTGAAGTGCTTGCAATCTCCACGCGACGGATATTCATTCCATACTCAGTGGCGAAGACGTCGGAAAGATTGCTACGTTTGTAGCGCTCCTGCTCGTCTGTAGGGAATCCCATACGGCAGAACACATCAAACGCCTCGTCACGGATAGCATCGAGTGGGGCAGCGGATGTCTCCTGCAGCAATTCTCTATGCTTGTTGTAGATGTTTATGTATGATTCTTCTACCATAGATTATTCTCCTAACTCTTTTTTAATCCAGTCGTAACCTTTCTCCTCAAGTTCAAGAGCCAACTCCTTGCCTGCACTCTTCACAATCTTACCTTTGTAAAGCACGTGTACGAAGTCTGGCACGATATAATCAAGCAGACGCTGATAGTGTGTGATGACGATGCTTGCGTTCTCCGCGTTCTTCAACTTGTTGACTCCACCTGCGACGATACGTAGGGCGTCGATATCAAGACCAGAGTCTGTCTCGTCGAGGATAGACAATTTAGGCTCCAACATTGCCATCTGGAAAATCTCGTTACGCTTCTTCTCTCCACCTGAGAATCCTTCGTTCACCGAACGGCCTGCAAGCTTGTTGTTTAGCTCAACATATTCCTGCTTCTCACGCATCAACTTCAAGAAATCAGATGCTGAAAGTGGCTCAAGTCCTTTGTATTTGCGGTGCTCGTTGATTGCGGCACGCATAAAGTTGGACATGCTCACTCCCGGAATCTCAACAGGGTACTGGAAACTCAAGAACAATCCTTCGTGGCTTCTGTCTTCTGGAGAAAGCTCAAGAAGGTTTTTGCCGTTGAAGATCACCTCTCCCTCTGTCACCTCGTAGCTTGGATTTCCAGCCAACACTGATGAAAGGGTACTCTTTCCAGAACCGTTAGGTCCCATGATGGCGTGAACTTCACCTGGATTGATGGTCAAATTGATACCTTTTAGAATCTCTTTGCCGTTGCTCTTGATTATAGCGTGTAAATTTTTTATTTCTAGTAACATAATTCTTTGTTTTATTGATTAACCGACGCTTCCTTCCAATGATATGCTCAAAAGATTTTTTGCTTCAACCGCAAACTCCATAGGCAGTTTGCTGATCACCTCTTTTGCGTATCCGCCTACAATTAGGCCGATAGCGTCTTCTGTCTTGATTCCTCTTTGGTTGCAGTAGAACACCTGATCTTCACTGATTTTTGAAGTTGTTGCCTCATGCTCCACCACTGCACTTTCGTTTCTGACCTCCATATATGGGAATGTGTGGGCTCCACACTTGTCTCCAAGCAAAAGACTGTCACACTGTGAGAAGTTTCTTGCGTTTGTGGCATTCTCCACCACCTTCACCAAACCACGGTAGCTGTTCTGGCTGTGTCCGGCTGAGATTCCCTTTGATACGATATGTGAACGTGTATTCTTGCCGATGTGAATCATCTTTGTGCCTGTATCTGCCTGCTGGTAGTTGTTTGTCACTGCCACAGAGTAGAATTCGCCTACTGAATTGTCTCCCATCAACACACAGCTTGGATATTTCCAAGTGATCGCACTACCGGTCTCCACCTGAGTCCAAGAAACCTTAGAGCCGTTGCCTTTACACAAAGCACGCTTAGTTACAAAGTTGTAGATACCTCCCTTGCCCTCTTTGTCGCCAGGATACCAGTTTTGTACCGTCGAATACTTGATCTCAGAGTGCTCCATGGCAATAAGCTCAACGATTGCGGCGTGGAGCTGGTTTTCATCACGCATTGGAGCAGAGCATCCTTCAAGGTAAGAGACGTAGCTATCGTCGTCGACAACGATCAATGTACGCTCAAACTGACCTGAACCTTTGGC
>DCIP01000222.1 GCA_002317115.1 Candidatus Scybalocola fimicaballi | reverse complement strand
GAGATTCCGTCGTATTCAGTTGTGAACCCATTTAATCTCAACCAGTTTTGATTTATCAACGTGCGTCCCACTCCTGAGTTTTTGAATATCTCACGAAGATGGTCAAGAATATCTTTCGTTTCATATTCTATCATACTGATTGTGGAATCAGCAACCGACAACAACAAATCCGGAGAAAGAGACTCTTTCTTTCGTGGAAAAATAACCCATCCTTGATGCATACTATTTTGAGGATAATCAAGTCCATAAGCATTCTCTGAAATTTTTTTATAATGATTGTTAAAGCATACTTGGTCGGAATGGACCAACTGTTTTTTCTTTAAATTGGCCAATTTTTCAGCCGAACGAGTGATCAGATCCTCCGCCTGCAACACAAAATTGTTGAATGAATTGCCACTGTTGGAATATAGTTGGCAACCGATAATTCTGCAGTTTGCATTCACCAGACTATTAACCAAAGCGTCGTCGACCATCTCTTTCTGACTTCCATTCTCTCCAATCACAATGACAATATTCTGCTCATCCCTATATTGAGACAGAAGGGTGATTGACTCACGCAATGCTGACCAAGCGTCATTTGTAAATCTTACTTTTCGTGTAGTGTCGTCGGCGTATTTCCGCAGTTCCGACAATACTCTCGAAATATTTTCACTTGGCTGACATTTTGATAATTCAGCGTTATCCGCATCAAAACCAACACAATATCCCAATCTGAATTGAAAATCCTGACTGTGTTTCTTAATCATCCCGTCAAGCTGCTGAAGATAACCTACATATTGTTTGAATTTTGCGTCGACTTCTCTCTGTCCCGAAAATGCCACAATAATATTGATATGCTTCAAACTTCCAGTCAAGCCATCATACATTGATTTAGAGATAGTTGTGCCAGCAAGACTGTAAACCAAATTATTCTCATCATTAATAATCGACACTGGAGCCGCACTACTTATGATGGCTGTATTGTCGTCGAATACATCCATTCTATAAATAGGATTAACACCTACAAAATCAGGGAGTTTATAAGGATAAAGATATCGTCTTGTGGAAGACGTGGGAATAGAATACGACACTCCTGATTTTGGATTCGACAGTGTGAAACGTCTGATAGGAATCTCCGAGAAATCGCAATATAGCATCTCTCCCAAAGGTCGTAGCATCGACGACGATATCCAACCAGACTTGACTTTTGAAGCCTTCTCCGGAGAGAAATCCTCCTCACCTATCACCAAACACTTGTTCCTATCCGGACTACGTTTTGAGAGAAACACCGGTTTCTGAAACGGAATCGTGCCAATCGGAGTCAATAATTCAGGCTCACCATACAAAGTCACCTCACCGTCAGTGAAAAACTTATCAGTGTGAGACAACGGCAATGTATCATTAATTGTTGTTATCATCTTCATTACCAATCCAGTAGCGACGTCCGTCATTGCTTTCGACGAAAGAATCAAATTCGACTTTGGCATCCAACCAAGACACTCCGCTTTTGCAGGATCTTTCACACGGCGGTCTTCAAACACTCCCTTTTCATATTTAGCCACCTTTACATAATCTCCATTTTCGCCAATCACAGCAAGAGCCTCAAAATACGAAACCTCCTTCTGCTTCACCTTTCCGCCAGGAAGAAAATACGTGGGATTCTGGTCCCTGTCGGAATAGACAATCCACGGTGTTCCCCTCTCTGCCGTTTTCGGCACTGCCACCTCACCACAGCAATAATTACGGGTATACTCATCCGGCGTCTTCATTATCTTCGTCGACGAATTAATTGGTTTACAAGCAGTGATGAGCGACAGTGTACACAACGCCATAAGCGTCAATCGATTAAACAATACCATCTTTTAATATTTAACTTTGTTACTAAATTCAAAATAATCAATCAAGAAACACAAAATGCATTCCCTGCTTATACTTGCGAAAGTTATATGTTTTGAGATTTACCGTTACATCACTCTGAAGAATTTCAGAAATCCATTTTCCTAATTCTGTACAGTACTTATCCCTTCATTTTTTGACTAACAACAAATACGTCTGCAAAAGTAAACAATTCAAATGAAATCGCAATACTTTTGAGTGAAAATATTTTCTCAATTCTTCACCACCTGATTAACCAACAATAATTAAAAACATTAAGGGCTATTACAATCTATATCATTTGGTAAATTCTTTTCTTCTTGTTGTTTGTCTAAAATATATTTAAGTAGTATATTTGCAATCTCTCCATTGGGTTGTGGTGACGAAGTAGTACTTCTACGGACCGAGTTAGATGCAGCAACCTCTTGGAGATTTTTTATTAGAAATGATTCATGCAAATATAATCTTTGCAATTCAAGATTTGCTATAACCTCCACAACACAAACATATCTTTCATTTTCTATCTGTATAGGAGCTGCAATCATTCCTGTTTTTTCTTTCTTTCCGTTAGTACCATAGTAATCTAATGGCATTATTATCGATCCATTCTCCAAAACATCCTTAATTGCTGCAAATGATGCTGATTTTATCCTGCTATTACCATGTTGCTTACTATTTTGAATACCTTTTTTATCCAAAATAACAATTCCAAAAGGTGATCTTGCCAGACCACCTTGTGCCATGAAATATTCTAACACTTGTTGAGCAAATGTAAAACCTTCTTTGGGTAAAAATTCATCCCCCTTTAAGAGACAAACCGGATTTCCAAATAATAAATCCATATTAATTTTATAAAAATTGAATCATTTTCAATTCTTCACCACCTGATTAACCAACAATCTTTTGATTCTTCCGTTGGAATCTCTTTCTGGATTGACATCTAAAATCACTGTAGATTGCTGTTTTCCCATGATTTTCA
Source organism: Candidatus Scybalocola fimicaballi (assembly GCA_002317115.1). Taxonomy (GTDB): domain Bacteria; phylum Bacteroidota; class Bacteroidia; order Bacteroidales; family Paludibacteraceae; genus UBA1723. The sequence goes on along the minus strand of DCIP01000222.1, from coordinate 11,001 downwards.
GCCCATTGCAATAAGAATAAAAATCATTCTCGTTTGTACCATTAATCAGAACCATGACGTTTGAGTTTCCATCAAGATGGTTTCTCAACAGATAGTTATAGTTTGCATTGAACACGTTTCGCTCGTCTATGATCTGCTGCAGTCTCTCTTTGAAATCATCCGACGCCTGGACATCGACATCCGTACTCTCGTCTATCGCAAACTCTGGTTTGACCTCTATCGTGTGGATAATCGGATACATCATATTGGCAGCCATCAATCTCACTTCATAAACACCTACTCTCGAATAGACGTGGATGGGATTCTGCTCCTGTGAGTCAACTTGCCCAGTCTCGCCAAACTCCCATCTCCAATTATCGGAGTCGCCAACAGCCATGAACACAACTCGCTCATTCTGAACCACCGTCGACGGTGCTTTGATCTTCACACTCTGTTTTCTTCTTTCCGTTCTTTCCTCCTTTACGTTGACCATGAAACAAACTTTCTCTTTTTCCACCGTCAATCTTACCTGATAATGTCCGGATTCCTTAAACACATATTCTCCACTCTTTTCCTTAGAGACGTCTCCATTTCCAAACTCCCACAATACGTTGGAAGCGTTGTAAGTGCTGTCGGAAAAACGGATTGGTGATCCGACCTCCACAACCAACGGTAATACAGATGCTCTGATCGATGTGTCTGCTGTACACGACTTGATAATAAGCGACACCATTATAAACAGAATCACATAACCCACCACTATCAATTGTCCCTTAGATATCAATTTGTTCATAATCAATTATTTTTCAATGTTTCTATTCCACTACGACAGTTTTCCAACTCTATCTTAAACTTTTCTATATTTCTCTGGGACGCGGAAAGTCGTTCCCTGTCAAACAGTTTCATCTCATAAAACGACGCCACTTGTTCGAAGATTCGGTAACGCAAATCATACTTGTTGTCACTTGTTACTTTCTTTATTTCTCCGATAGTGTAGTATAACTCTCGTTTTTCATAAGAGGCGTTTACATCTGGATTGATATTACTGACCATCTCATCTATCTCAGTTATCTTATCATAATAATCCGACTGAGCATTCTGAAATGAATTGACTCTTTCCAACTTCTCCAAGGCATCATTCTTACCGTCGGCAAAATGATATTCGGAACGGTAAACAAACAGTATGTAGGAACAGATTCCTATAATGATGATGAATAAAGACACGACGTACAACAATCCTGTCACCTTCTCCTTTGATGTCAATGATGAAATTTTCTTTGCCATTACTTTAGAAATTGATTGGTTCTCTTTTGTTTATTCAATTTTCTGTAATCTCCATTACACATGAAAAGATCTTCCTTCACTCGATTCTCCTCTTTCTTCATTACCGAAATGGAATCTCTGACTCTTAAAAAGCCATTCATCCTTGACAGCATGAACGAATGTATCTTAACGTCGTTTGTTGGGAGCTGCGATATCTTCTTCGTGATTTCCATTTTCCTGTCGACGATGGAACGCATAAGAAATTCTGCGTTCACATCTTCCCTCGCATCGAAGGCTCGGTAACGTGTGAAAAATTCTTCTATGTCATCACACAGTTCCGTCTGCGTACTGAATATCTTTTCACAATCGGATGTTTTCGACTTGATTTCCGAAATCTCGGCTTCAGACGTTTTCAAGAACGAGTGTATGAAAAAAAGTGTCAGCACAACCAAAACTGACAGATACGTTGCAAACTTTATATGCGAGACAATTGCTTCTTTCTCATTTAATGCTTTCATGATAATATTGTTGAATAGCCAAGGATTGATTCTTTATCTGTCAACAAGAATTTCAATCCTTCCTTGGCGACGTTGATATTTATATTAATTTCTGTATCTGCTGGCACCACCATGTCCATAATTTCCAACAGTGTCTGATATGCCTCACTATCCTCAAACACCAGATCCTTATACCATGGTGGCAACGACTCGATTCTGACATTCATTACTGGAAAACAGTCCTGTATCTCGCCTCCAAGCACCGTCGACACGTTCAAGCAGTTCTGCCCCAACTCCCAATCACACTGCTCTGCTTTCATAGTCATTTGTTTGTACGACAGTTCAATCCCCACCTCACAATCCAACACGACAGAAAGGATTTCAGCTATCTGCTCCGGATTCGTCAATCGGTAAGTTTGAGACAAAAGCGAGACAACAAAGAGTGCTTTGTCCAACGGCAATCCCTTAAACAACGGATTTAAGGTCTCAAACAAACGTATGAAATCATCGTAGTGCTCTCTTTTCTCAAGCCTCATCTCATAACGATTAGCCTCGACGTCAAACCTATCCAACGTCATTTCAAATGGTTTGAAAAACACCGACGCATTTAACGCCACCTGCCGTTCTCTCTTCATATAGTCGATGACCGCTTGCTTGTTTTTCTTGTCGTCAATATCCATTCGTTTATGAAACAATCCATCTGGCAAAGACTCATACAAATTACTTTTTTTTGTGTAGATGCTGAGATATTGCGAAAAACCGTCCAACGAATTCTCCCTTATAATCTTGTCGATATTCTTTCCACCGTTTGCCAATCCTTCACGAATGATTCTCACTTCGTTAGCATCCAACCCGTTTTCAATAAGACAAGCGGCTACAAACTCTGCCCGATAATCCGTATAGAGAGTATTCTTGCCTGCTACTACTTCATTAATCAATTCCATACCTGAAACCTGAAACCTGAAACCTGAAACTACAGCATCCAACTTGATCTCCTACCCTGCTCCACTCCTTCTTTCACCGACGTGACAGATATGACCATACTCTCCTTACGTTGGCCAACGTAATCAAGTTTGCTCAACGCGATCATCAAATCCTCCAACATCTTCAGCATTTTATGGATATATCCCATAGAGTCAACTATTCTATTATGACAGTACATTCTTGACGCGACATCATCCAATACCTCTTCGAATGCCGACGGAGATGTACCATTCCACTCGTAGAAATACTTAAGCATCTCTACTTTTTCTGTCTTCAGCATAAATGACAAACTCATCATAGCAGTATTGGCAATTCCACCGAACAGTTCAGCCACCTGATATGGAGACAACGACAATCCATAACTATTCCATCGGTAATCCATATTAGCCATAGATCGCTGTATTTCACGACAGAAAACCAACGTATTCTCAAGCACTGCTGATTTATTGTCGTGGGATGAATTGGATTTGCTGACAACTACAGACAAAGCACTCTTGATAACAGTGAGTTCCTGAGAGAAACAATCCATATACTTTCTCAATCTTGAATCTGATGACATAGCCAACGACGGCGCTATATACTCGTTGTCCAACTTAAACTCTCCGTCTTTCTTTCTCAACAATCCTACCACCACATCAAATGGTCCGTAGTCATTCACACGTTCCTTATCTCTCTCTATGACAGATAGTTTATACACAGGATCCACAAATGGGTAACGTGGAGGATTCTCCATCATATCTGGTTTTCCACAAGGTCGTCGTTCAAACGGTGATACCGACAAAACAATATCCCATCCATACTCTGCCAAGTCGGTCTCCGATCCAAATTCGCACACCACCGGTTGAGATGGATCAATATTCACGAAGCAACCGCCAGGAGTAATACCTCGGTATGATACCAAAACTATTCGTGTACCGTCGCCTTTACCTTCCACTTTAATCTGCATCTGATTGGCAGACTCATCTTTCTCGTCTGCGGGAAGCAAACCGTATGCAAACTTATCCTGAAGCGTTGCTGTGTTGAGCATCATACGCTCCATCAAGAAATTCTCCGTCGCAATGAAATGAGACGACGATACACTCATTCCCTGCATCCAATTAACTGACTTAAACATCATATTCATAATCTTACTAACCTTATATATTTCTTATTTAATTTCCCCTACAGCCAGGATAAAAACGTCTCTACGCTTTTACTCGTCTCGCAATCACAACACATTTACTGTTCAATCCGTTTGATTCAAATGTCTCTTCCGCATCAAGATACCTTCTCTGATTTAGAAAACTCTTCTCGGTATAGAAAATCCACCCATATAATCCATCTTTATCAAACAATTCCACCTGATTTTCCAAATGATTCTTATTGTAGTCGGATATCATCATTCCAAACCATTCCCCTAACACATACGTTTTCAATGCCTTACTACTCACAATCACCTGATTGTCATCCCCTACAAATCTAGGGACGTTGATATCCACCACCATCACCTGTGTCTGATCCAGCTCTGCATGTGGAGGCTCAAAATAATCGGCCTCACCATAAACCTTGATATTATAAATCTCAGCTGGTATCTCAAGATACGACTCGTATGTCATCTCAAAAACCGGATAAAACAAAAGCGGCAACAAACTTGTGCCTGACCAGAATCCATATTGCAAGTCATTCGCGAAATTGAAGATTATCGCAAACACAGACCAAGCTATAAGCAGCTGCAACACAATGACCAACAACATAAATATCATACTCATCTCTTTCAACTGCGGTATGAAATGCAGCAACGTCTTCTCATTGGCATATCCTATAAGCAAAAACAAAAACTGGATGAACAGATATCCATAAGGCATGAACGTCACGCCAAAGAAGCCACTCAATCCAAACGATGAATAGAGCAAACTTGAAGCCAACACCGTGATTACCGCCTTTTTATCAGCCAGCAGCTTATTCTTCTTCGCTATCACCACCGATAATAATCCCAAAATCAAAACTATCACCGGAAACAACAAATAATTAATTATAAAATTCATAAATAGATAATTTTATGGCAATTATATACGAGTTGTCCAAACACGCTTATTTTTTATACGCTCGACCTACGGTCTCGCGTTGCATGGAGGAGTTAGGGCGTTCCGCCCTTAACAATCCTCATTTTTGGAACAACTGCAAAACACTCTGTAATTAAACGTCATTGGAGACTGACTTACCAATCTCTCTCGCATATCATTCGACAATTCCGCCTTCTGATCCTCACTCATTTCTTTATCTTTCAGAATCAAATAGACATCAATCGTCCTCTGCAAACCACATCCGGAATCCATGCTTCTACTGATACCTTTCCTTATCTCCACGTCGGAAATTTCTTCACAACACTCTGAAAAACAGAAGTTTTTAATATCATTGTTCGTCACTATCCTATTACGGCTACTCAAAACATATTTGAATTTTGCAATTCGTTCACTCTCCGACGGTGGATTCTTTCCTCCCATAGTCGAGGTCAGGAAAACTGGATGCTCATATTCCCCATACGCATTGCCTAAAGGATTGAGTTTCTGCCCTATCCTCATTCCATTAGCAAGAGGTCCGTAGGATGTCCAATACCTCAAATAGAAATATGTTTTCTCTTTCTCAGGCTCAACGAACAGATAGTGTGACAAATCCCTCGCGTCTCTCTTGTCAAACGATTCGCATCCTCCCTGACGTATTGTGTAGGACTTTTCGGAATTTTCCTCTTTATATCCATTTGCTTTGTTGTAGACGGTGCCATATTCATCCGTCACCTCTAAAAGATCGAAGAAGGATTCCCGATCATTCACAGTAAGCGGTATGACTCCAAAATCTTTTTTCACCATATAGTTGATTTTCCTCAATTCTTTGTTGGCGACGGGGAAAGTGTTGATAGACACTTGAATGTCAGCCAAGACTGATGATGTAAACACAGGTGGCATATCAATCTCTATCCATATCAGATCTTTGTTGAAGACGACGGAATAATCAGAGTCGTGCATTTTTAATCCAGACGGAATCTTAGAGTAATCTTCCGACGTCACCTTCAAAGTAGTATCAATCGTGACGTAGCTCTTTTTATAGTAGTCGACGATGCTCTCATTCACACTATTGGAACTGTCTAATCCGCCGAAAAACTTATGCAGATGATTCTGTCTGACCTCATCATCCGTCTGCAGCCCACGTCTCACCTTAATCTCATCTCCCTTCCATCTCCACACCGCAGACGACAGATAATGCAGATAATTATTGCGTCGATCGATATTAGGGAAATCAAAATAGATTGAGAGATTGTGCAAATCCACGTTTTTATTCTCAAACTCCAAACCGACAAACACCTTGTTGACATTCTCTGGCGACGTCGGCCTTTTAAGCACAAGTCTCTTATTCTGATCAGGAAGCACCTCATACACACTATTTTCCACCACAAGCATACGTACATTCCCCTTTCTTAGCGTCGTCTCGCAAACCGGATAAAACGAATAATTTCTTCCTTCACGTCTGCCCATCATAGTGGCGACGGTAGAGAAACCATCCAACAAACTGGTTTTCACCTCCTCACGTCCCGGCTCAACATGCACCACCGCATGAGATGGATGCACCACCGTCAACACTTCTGGAAGCAAGACCTCACTCATACGCTTCATCGCTCGCACCTCAATATCCGCAATTTCGTCGGAGATATCGTGGAGCTGCATAGCCAACGCCTCAATCAGCAACCTCACAAGCGGATCCAGATTCTCCACTTTCTTGATGTTCCAGTAATCCAAAGCCGTACGAATCATACGGTCTTTAATCTCTTCTTTACTTTCACTGTTATAACCCATAGTTTTTATATTTCTGTTTGCGGGAGGGTTTGAAACCCTCCCCTACGACAATCCGTAGGGGCAGGTTTCAAACCTGCCCAATAATTCTCTAATCCTTCGACAACGGTCCCAAAAACAATGTGTAATACAATCTGCACCGTTCACCAGTGGAATTGACAGTGGCATCTATGAAAATATCCACCTTTTTCCTGACACTTACGTTGCGAGACATCACACTTTCCTTGAGAACATCATTCACTTCCAGACGATATTCACAATTACTTATTCGTTTTTCAAATTTGGAGATTGACTGTGACAAACATTCAGTAAAACGATTTTTCCAAGTATCGAGCGATACTATTCTTTCGAAATCCATTTCCCAAATTTTTGTACCGTAATCCTCGTCATAAACATGTTCCCCCGGATACGTTCCTATCAGCATCTCAATGTGCTGGTCTATTGAATCCAATTCCGTGCATAAATTAGCATACCCACGTCTTTCATCCAATATTGAAGCGAAATCGAAGGGAATCCTGTAAAAACATTCTTCCATTACTTCGTACTAATATTGACTAACAATAATTACGCTGCAAAAGTAAACATTTCAAAATAAAATACAATACCTTTTTATGCATTTTTTTTGCAGAGAAGAAATATAAAGGAGATGCGGTTGACTATAACGTAGAGCGAGCCTATAAAAAACAAGCGTGTTTGGCTTCATTTTCTAAAATAACAAACTTATGTGATTATAAGATTATTCAAAATAGTGTAATTTTGTGCTAACAAAAAAGAAATTGAATTATGGCAATAGCACAATCACTTACTGAGTTGATGGGTAACACTCCACTACTCTCATTGAATAAATTTTCAGCAAAGAAGGGTCTTGACTCATCTATCATTGCAAAAATAGAATATTTTAATCCAGGCGGAAGTGCAAAGGATCGCGTCGCATTCGCTATGATTGAAGACGCGGAGAAAAAAGGCATTTTGAAACCAGGAGCCACTATCATCGAGCCAACTTCAGGAAACACAGGTGTTGGTCTTGCTTTGGTGAGCGCTATCAAGGGATATCACCTTATCCTTACAATGCCAGAGACAATGAGTATCGAGCGACGCAATCTTGTCAAGGCTTACGGAGCAGAAGTCCGTTTGTCTTCAGCAAGAGAAGGTATGGCAGGTTCAATCAAGATGGCAGAGGAGTTGAGAAACAGCATTCCTGGTTCTGTGATTCTTCAGCAGTTTGAGAATCCAGCAAACCCCGCAGCTCACTACGCCACAACTGGTCCTGAGATCTGGGCACAGACAGAAGGCAAAATCGATATCTTCGTTGCGACGGTAGGTACAGGCGGTACAATCAGTGGAATCGCTAAGTATTTGAAGGAGAAGAACCCAGCCATCAAAGTTTATGGTATTGAGCCATCCACTTCAGCTGTGTTGAATGGCAAACCAAGTGGACCACATAAGATTCAGGGAATCGGAGCCGGATTTATTCCTAAGATCTACGACGCATCAGTTGTGGATGAGGTTTTAATGATCGACAACGACGACGCTATCCGTACAGGTAGAGAGTTGGCACAGCAGGAAGGATTGCTTGTCGGCATCTCGTCTGGTGCAGCAGCATACGGAGCCTCTTTGGTGGCTAAACGTCCTGAGAATAAAGGCAAGACTATCGTGACTCTATTGCCAGACACAGGTGAGCGCTATTTGTCGACTGTGCTTTACGCTTTCGACGAATACCCACTATAAAATATAAGGAGATTATATTGCAATTGTCTAAAAATGAGGATTGCAAAGGGCGGAACGCCCTTGCCCACCCACACACGCGAGCTCGGAGAGCGAGCGTATAAAAAATAAGCGTGTTTGGACAACTCGAATATAATATATGGAATAAATAAGAAATCCCGTCTACGATGTAGGCGGGATTTTTTATTAGAAATACTTAGTTATTTTCGCATGTTGGAAATTATCCATCTCATTTATCATATTCACAGCCGACTGAACAATCGGGAACGCGCATAAAGCGCCAGTGCCTTCGCCGAGTCGCAAACCCAGATTAAGAAGCGGTTCGGCACCCATAGCGTCAAGCATTCGTTTATGGCCATCCTCGTCGCCACAATGACCGAATATTGTGCATTTCATCACGTCAGGATTGATTTCACGAGCGATAAGAACGCAAGCCGTCATGATAAAACCGTCGACGAGGATCAACATATTATGTTCGGCAGCACGGATCATTCCACCCACCGTCGCAGCCATCTCCAATCCACAGAAATATTGCCAAAGAGGAGGACGATCCTCAAGACTTTTATAATTAGCCACAGCCTGTCGCAACACATCCAATTTATGCTGTATTCCAGCCTCATCAAGTCCACTTCCAGCACCAACGCATTTTTCCAACGGAATATCGAGAAGCAGATGCATGACCACACTTGAAGGCGACGTGTTGGCGATGCCCATCTCACCGAATGAAATTATATTTGAGCCCTCACGATACCAAGCGTCGACCTGTTTCGATCCAATGACGATTGCTCTATCCCACTCCTCCTTAGTCATCGCCGGCTCATGTAGGAAATTCTTGGTTCCGTAGGCAATCTTACGGTTGACAATCTTACGTTCAGTATCAGTGATTCCCGTCGCCAAGATCTTTTCCGGAAAATCATAATCCACTCCGACGTCAACAAGAAGCAATTTGAAACCATGCTGACGGCAGAACATATTCACTCCACCACCCCCACGGGTATAGTTGATCATCTGCTGCCAAGTCACCTCACGAGGAGAGAACGACACCCCTTCACGTTGAATGCCGTGGTCGCCAGCAAAAAGGATATGGCAAGGATGAGACAGACGAGGTTTCAACGTCTGCTGCACCATACATATCTGCGTCGCCAACGATTCCAGTCGTCCCAAGGATCCTTTAGGCTTATTGAGATTATCTATTTTATCTTGTATCTGATCAATAGTTATCATTTCATTATGTTTTCACTGGTATACCATCCGCACCACAATTTTAGCGATACAGACGGTTTTGTCGCATCAATAAAACCAAGTTTATACCATTACAACAGATTACAAATTTAATGATTTGATATCATTTTATTACCGATGAACAAAAAAAATCAGCCCACAAGAGCTGATTTTTCTGTCAACACTAAAGATTTCTGTCGACGTGAGGCTATCAACCACCTCCTGCAATGTATACGCTTCACAATTCTCCTTTGCCTCCTTATATCGACGGTTGATGTCGGCGAATGATTTGGCAGATGCGTTGAAATCTAAGATCGAACGTTTTTGAGAACTTCCGTCTGGACTAGCACAAAGACAGGTATTGCATCCTGAGAGTGGGCTTCCAGCAAGAATGCAGACGAGTGATTCATTACCGTCGTCATCTTTAGTGACGTCGTAATGGCAATTAATCCACCACTCTACATAGGCCCCCAGCGTAGGAGTTTTGAAAGCTCCGATATACGCCAAACCATTTTGGATATTGACGGGAGTGAGAAACATTCGGCTGTCGCTGAAAATGCGAGATGCATTACGATAGAAGTAGCATTGGCATTTGCTCGGTTGGCATCCCATCCGGGAACTCTTGATGATTTATTTCGATGCAAAGATAATAAATATTTGGAATTAAAGGAAGTCTAAATCATTATTCCTTAAAATTCACTACTTTTGCTTTACAAAATTCATATCATAAAATGCTCGGATCCATAGTAAACGCAACGACAATCATCATCGGCAGCACATTCGGTGCTGTGGTCGGTGCTGGAATAAAAGATAAATATAAGAATACTCTTTTTGATGCTCTCGGTCTCGCCAGCGTCATACTCGGAGTGAACGCTGCCATACCAAACATGGCGAAAAGCGAATATCCCGTGCTATTCATAGCAAGTTTAGCCATCGGCGGAATTATCGGCACATGGCTTGACCTGCAGGGGAAAATCGACAGAGCCAACGAGCGTTTGAATCAAAAATCAGGAAGTAGAAATAATTCACTGCAAGGATTAGTGACCGGAATGCTTTTGTTTGCTATTGGAACCTTCAGCATTTTGGGCCCATGTCTGTCAAGTTTATCCCCTTCTAAAGGATGGGAATTTAGTGAACCGGCCAACACATTCCTTTATACAAATGCGACGTTGGATTTAGTGTCGTCGGCAGTACTTGCGGCATCTTACGGAAGAATAATGCTGCTTGCGGCACCTTTGCTATTTTGTTGGCAAAGTATATTCTACTGCATCGGTTATTTCTTTGGAGATGTTATGCCAGAGGCTTTAAGAGCTGAATTATGTATCGTCGGAGGTGTGCTAATCCTTAGTTCCGGACTTTCAATTCTTGGAATCAAGGATTGTAAGACGGTGAATTTATTGCCGTCGCTACTGGTACCAGTGATATTCTACTTGGCAAAAAGCATGCTATAGTACTACGGTAACCATCAAAAAAAACAAGTTACCGTAGTGATATAATGCCATTATATA
>DCIP01000111.1:1338-4826 GCA_002317115.1 Candidatus Scybalocola fimicaballi | reverse complement strand
TCTTGGCAAGATCTTCATGGTTCAATTATGCTGCTATTGGAATCGCGACGAGCGTTACTATAAGCCAGGCAACTGGCATGGCACAGCTGATCTTGATGGCGGAACACTGTTCACTCAGTTCTCCCACTTTATCGACATCATGTATTGGCTATTCGGTGACATCAAAAACGTCAGAGGAAATTTCGCGGACTTCACACACCAAAAGTTGACAGCATTCGAGGATAGTGGTTTTGTGTCATTTGATTTCGTGAACGGAGGAATGGGAACAATGTGTTACAGCTCTGCAGTTTGGAACAAGAACCTTGAGAGCAGCATCACCATCATCGGAGAGAAAGGCACAATCAAAGTGGCTGGACAATATATGAACGAAGTGGTGTATTGCGACATCGACGGCTATGAGATGCCAGAACTTGCGCCATCGAATCCACCTAACGATTATGGCCCATACAAAGGTTCAGCTCAGAACCACCATTACGTTATCCGCAACGTCGTCGACACTCTTGTCAATGGAGCGACACCGACAACAACTCTTGCGGAGGGTTCAAAAGTGGTCGAAATAATCGAGAAAATGTACAAGTGCCGTGACGAGCACTGGAAAAAAGCATAACATTCGTAGGGACAGGCCTTGTGTCTGTCCCTTATTTCATAATACACGGAAACAAATATTCGTAATCATCACTCTTATCAAACATGAAAATCTGCTCATATTCCACGAAATTCTTTCTACTAATAGTTTTTCTCATAACGAGTAGCTATATATCTGCTTTCGAAAAAGAGTCAATAGCAGGTGACCTTTTTGATTTGTCTGATGGAGAAATCATATCACATGACGGGGAATTTCGCTTTGGTGAGCCAGTTAAGATTTCATACTCAAAAGATTCTATATTTTGTGATTCAGATATCCCTGAATACTACAAAGAATATCTTCGACAAAATTCTATTACAGATGATTACGCTTTGATATATATAGATTCTGACACTATACCTGAATTGATATTGAAAGGCGATTGGGTCGAAGGTCAATTGATCTTATCAAAGCAAAAAGACACCATCGTGTCTCTCAAAACATGGAAATTGGGCTTTTCATATATCGAAAAAACTGGATTGTGTGGATATAGCTGTATGCACAAGGGATCTATTTGGGATAAGTATTACAAATTGGAGAATGGGGATTTTGAGAACTTCATTGATTTTTTCGCTGATGATCTAGGCCATTGGGATCAAGACAAAGAAGGGTTAGCTCAGGGTAGACTAATATATAATGGCAATCGCGTTGATTGCATCAAACTCAAAACGATTCTTCAAAAAGAGTATTATGACAAAGGCAATGTAATCACTACAGAAATAATAAAATTCAAAGCCAACAATCATTCTGGAGATTAAAAATCAACGACAATTTCACTCTTGAGATAATAGAGTTTTGTTACAATAAGTTAAAAAGACAATTTATTCCAACTTTTATAATATTCCTATTTGCATTAAATTGACTAATTTTGCCGACGATATGATATATAATAAGGGCTAATGACAAGGAATATTATTCTCAATATACTTCTACTACTTTGTTTGATTGGATTTTCCGCCAATCTGACAGCGCAAAACATTTACACTTACAGCGGAATTGTGACCGACTCCACCAGTGCGGAAAGCGTGCCATACGCAAGTGTATTTGTGCAAGGCACAACAATCGGAACCACTGCGGATATCGAGGGACGTTTCACACTGAAAAGTGAATCCCCTCTTTCCTTTATCACATTCGCTTTCATCGGATACAAGGACAAAACAATAAAGATTCATCATGAGGGTTTGGTCGGCAACGTAAGGCTGGTCCCAGACAATATGCTTCAGGAGGTGGTGGTGAAAAGACAAAGAGTCCACTACCGTAGAAAAAACAACCCAGCCGTCGACCTTGTAAAAAGAGTTCTCGACAAGAAGGATTCTCTTGATCCCCGTAACGCCGCATACTTCCAAAACCGCTGCTATACAAAGCAGACGTTGGGGATGACCAATGTCGACGATATGATTGAGCGACGTCGCGCACGAGGCAAAGATGTAAGTGCTTTAGAATCATCGTCAGACACGTCGGAAGCAACAGGAGCTGTATATATTCCTTTGTTCATCGAGGAACAGATTTCCGACAACACTCACACAGGAAAAAGGAAGTTGCAGAACGAAGTGCTTGACTCTAAAAGCACTACAATAATAGAAGTCGTTCCTGAGGACGTATTCTCCTCTCTGATGGCAGACGCGGCACAGGAGATCAACATCTACGACAATGATTTCCGTCTGCTCTTCACCGACTTCACGTCGCCAATGGCAAAATATGGCACGACATATTACCACTATTATATCACCGACACAATTAAAAACTACAACGACGAAGGCCGAGACTATATCAAATTAAACTTTGCTCCAGCAGTCAAAGAGAATTTCGGTTTTGTCGGTCACATGCTTGTTGCCAAGGACAGCACGTATGGAGTACGCCATATCGATATGAAGCTTACTGAAAACTCACGTATCAATTTCGTGCAGGCGATGAGAATCTGGCAGGACTTCGAGGAGACTCCCTATGGATACTGGACGCTGAAGAACAGCACGCTTGCCATGGAGGGTAATCCGCTTGAAAGTGCTCAGCGAATCAAAGGACTGTTTGCAAAAATCGAAAGATATTACTCCCCTACCCAATTTGAAAAGCCTGTCGTTGCCGCAGCAGAGACCAGCGACAATGAAAAAGAGAGTTGGGACGATTTGATGCCGGAAGGTGTGCCAGAAGAAGCAATGAAGAGTATAGACTCACTTAAGGCGAGAGCTGGCACAAACAAGATGATGCGTTTTGCTAATTTCTCCGTCCGCACCATTCTCGACGGTCATATCCCAGTGGGCGGAATCAAGAAACCATGGCTTCACATCGGACCTATCTTCAGCATAATCTCCACCAACCATCTTGAGGGGCCACGTGTATTGCTTGGAGCCCAGACTGGAACAGGTTTGTCTCCACGTTGGTTTGTTGGCGGTTATGCGGCATACGGTTTCCGTGACGAGAAACTAAAATATATGGGTGAGGCGGAATACTCCTTCATCGACAAAGACAAGAGTAGATTTGAGTTTCCACGTCGAAGCATAAGAGGAAGTTACACTTTCGACTGTGATATGCCTGGCAACCGTTTCACTCGAAGCCGACAAGGAAACCTATTCGGCAGTTTCAGATGGGAGAATCCTAACCAGTATGCCTACTTCCGTCGCTCCGAATTGACACACACATACGAATTCAAGAACGGAATCAGCTACTCCCTTTCCGTACGTCACAACACAGAGGAGGCAGCCGACGAACTTGAATACCGTCACAACAAGACCAATGAGCTTGTAGACAATTTCAAGACAACTGATTTCAGTGCAGAGATTTCATTCACACCGGTAGAATTTCATCAGATCGGATTGGCTCGTTATGCGCTAACCAACGAGCATCCAAGCATTAGATTCACCTACAG
>DCIP01000111.1:0-1256 GCA_002317115.1 Candidatus Scybalocola fimicaballi | reverse complement strand
CGTTTTTCATTAGCTCCAGTAGGCTATTTGGATGTATACGTCAAAGGAGGAAAAGTGTGCGACAAAGTGCCATACCCACTGTTGTTCATGCCAGCAACCAACCTTTCGTACTTCGTAGGACAGGAGTCATTTTATTTGATGAGCAACATGGAATTCATCAACGACCAGTACTGCAGCGTAGAATTGAAACACTGTCTTGACGGATGGTTGTTGTCGAGAATACCGTTGATCAACAAATTGAAATTACGTGAGTTCTGGTCATTCAGAATGCTGTATGGAGGATTGTCCGACGAGAATAATCCCCGCGTCAACCCTAATGACGAGACACTATTCATATTGCCATCAAACTCACGAGTCATGTCTGACACTAAGAAACCATACATGGAAGCAAGTTTGGGATTATACAACATCTTGAAACTTTTCCAGGTTGAGGTGGTAAGACGTATCACATATTTGGATTTCGACGAGAATTATCCTAATCTGCATCCAAACAAATGGGGTGTCAGATTCGGAACGAAAGTCACTTTCTGACGGCGTTGAAGACGAAGGAAAAACACAAATCGCCAAATAGTTAGTTTTGTGTTTTTCAACAACTCTAATATTTTTTGATCGTCATTCGTTTGGAATAATGAAATCCAAACCATAAATTTGATAGAAAAGGATTTAATAAGGTTTAACTAACTTAAAAGAATGAGAAAATACATATTATTAATAACCGGACTATTATTCACTGGGTTCACATCCATATTAGCCCAAACCTTGCCAGGGATTCTCAATGGTCACGAATATATCGACCTTGGGCTTCCAAGCGGCACGAAGTGGGCATCTATGAATATCGGAGCCGACTCCAACAACATCAACGGAGGCTATTTTGCGTGGGGCGAAGTGACAACCAAAGCAGAATACGGGAAAGATATTGACACCCAGGATAAAGATGCGAAAAGTTTGGAATCATCCAAAATCATCAACGACAAGGGAATTTTGACTGAACGCTACGACGCAGCCACCTGGAATTGGGGTGATGGTTGGAGGACACCTAAGAAGGAAGATTTCGACGAGCTGATAGAAAACTGTGAATGGGTGTGGGACAAAGAGAATGAAGGCTATATTGTGAACGGCAAGAACGGGAACAGCATATTCCTTCCTGCAGCAGGAAACTATTTCGGCACATCACACAAAGAAGCAGGTTATGGCAGATATTGGTGCGCGTCAATAGACGAGACAAACACCTTCCGTTCTTGGTGCTTGTGTTTCCA
>DCIP01000183.1 GCA_002317115.1 Candidatus Scybalocola fimicaballi | reverse complement strand
AATCCATGAAGTGATAATGAACTTTTTCTTTGACATCATCACATCTGTCAAAATCTCATAAGTCAGGCGAGTTTCATTCTTTATCTCCATAAAGCTGTTAAATTTTATATTCTAAGGTCTTCTTAACAAACCGCATTAAATACGGTCAAAAAAAACAGAACATAGTTTTTCCTGTTTGTTTGCAAAAATAAAAAAAGGATTAACACCTAAAGAATAACAGATGTGATTTTTAATCATAATACTCTATCTCATCCAAATAGCTGAAGATCAAAATTCCGTTTTTATATTTTTTTGTGCCACAGAAGCTACCTCTTTCATCATATAGGGAAAATTGATGACGTAGCATATTCCCGCTTTTGTGACGGTTTCTTCTGTAAAACGTAAGGGTATTTCCCTACAGAGACGCCGTAATACGACGTCTCTACATTCTGAAGATTTGTTTTTCCATCATTCCTTCCTCTTTCTACAAATCTGCAAAAATGCACAGAACTCACAGAATTTTTCAGGCTCTTCAGTTTGAGCAAAATCCTTATTGACATTAAAGATATCCGACAAGGCATTTTTTAATTTTTGGTCGAATTCATCGCAGAATTCATCATCAACAAGTATTGATTCGTCAACTTTCTTAGTTTTTCCTTTATCTCCGACAATCTCTTTCTGTGCAGACAAAACACACTCAACATCATCCGTTTTCTGATTAACGAAATCCAATACAGGAGTGACATCAACACCCTTTGCTTTGTGAATAAGCGAAGAGTAAATTAGAATCTGCAGCTGATAATGAACCTTCTTTCGGTTAGTATAAGCAAATAGGTCATCAATATCTTTAATTGACGACGGAGTTTCACCACCAGTCTTGTAATCGACTATTCTTCGTTTACCACCGTCGACACTATCCTGACGGTCAACCACTCCACCAACATAAATCTGCTGTTTTGATCCATTCACGTCGACTTCAATAGGCACAACAACTTTTTCCTCTGATGCAAGATAGTTCAAATCTTTTAACTTGGAATCTACGATAAGCTGTTTGCGTACAAACTCCTGAAGCAGATCTCTTGCAACCAAAAGGTGGCCATGAAACTGAGAAACCGTTTTCGGTAAAGTTTTATATTTATCGATCTTGTAATAATGGACATTGATAAAATGGTCAATGATAGAATAGATATCTTCCTTTCTCAACGACTTCAAATCATCCGATGAAATGGACTTTCCTTTCTTTTTTACCAAATCGGCATAAATCTCCTCCATGACAGCATGAAAGATTGTACCCATATCAGTTGATGAAATTCCATCGTCATCTTGATCAGGCTCTTTCAAACCTAAAGCATACTTGAAGTAGAACTTTAACGGGCACTCAAAATAAATATTGATTGCCGAAGGTGACAATGGTCTTTCTGGATCAGTCGAGAATCTATCTAATAACTTTTTAGCGATTTCATCGTTATTTTTGACAGACCAAGATTCAGTAGAGATTGAAGGAACCACATTCTCAATGTCGTATTTTTTAATTTCAAAATTCTTGTTTTCCACCAACATTTGAAGCATATAACGACTCATCTGACCATCCGTAGTCTGACTATCAGTTGAGGAATTATATACTAAAGTCACATCATCCGCACGTTGTATCAAACGATAGAAATAGTAAGCAAACAAAGCATTCTTCTGCTCAACCGACGTCATTTCAAAACCTGCTCGTATTGAATGAGGGATGAAAGAGGTAATCTCAGCAGAAGGAGGAAGTTGTTTGTTCGACGCGGATAGCAAACAGATGTGTGAGAAATCCAATCCACGAGTCTCCAAGAATCCCATCACCTGCAATCCTTCGATCGGCTCTCCGTGGAAAGGCACTTTTGTCTGAGCCACAACCTTCATCAAAAGCTGGGCTGTCAGTGCAACACTCATCGACAAGTTTTCCGAACAAACCTCATCAGCGAATCTCACAAGGATATTGTAAACGCGGAATAAAGATTCATTATAAAGGTCAGAATATAGAGAATAGTGAGGCTCATGAGTGGAGATCTTAATCAAAACCTTCTTCAATCTGTCGATAAATTCAGTCGAATCCACCGCAGGTTTTAAAAGCAACGACAAATCATCATCGTTTTCGAAGGTTGAGACAGCAGGGAATATATTCTTTTCTCTTTTCATGAGAGTGATCTTATCTGTCACCTCAGGAAATACGCACTTGATATAAGAGTGGTTAGCAATTGGCTCAATCAACGACAACGCCACTGTCTTTGGTTTTCTCTCGTCAAGATAGACATGGTAATTGGCAAGAGCGTTGATCAAACTTGTGATTGGCGTTTGCGACACGGGGAATCCCATAGTCACATTCAACGCCATCTCTTTATCATTAGGTATTGAATGCAATACAGGCAAAAGCAAAGTCTCATCACAAAGTACGATTGCCGTCCTTCGATCGATTTTTTCCTTTTCACCGCTCTTTTCGTCAACAACAATTTTAGATGTATTGCTTAAAAACTTAGACACATAACCAGCCTGAGCACTGTCAGAAGATGTGCTGATAAAGTTGATTTTCTTCGGCTTTGAATAGTTGTCGAATAAAGACGGTTCTTTTAGCG
The DNA here is from genome assembly GCA_002317115.1 of Candidatus Scybalocola fimicaballi. Classification (GTDB taxonomy): domain Bacteria; phylum Bacteroidota; class Bacteroidia; order Bacteroidales; family Paludibacteraceae; genus UBA1723. The sequence goes on along the minus strand of DCIP01000183.1, from coordinate 10,653 downwards.
ACGACGGGAAATCAACTATATTCTGTCGCATAAATAGCCCAGCTTCCTGAATTGAATCTGGTGCGGAGTAGTAAACATCGTAATCCCAGTAAAACTCCGCACGTTTGGAATCTCTATATCTTTTGAAGAGAGAATATTCCGTTCTGCTTAACACATTAAACCCGATGAAAATGAGTTTACCATACTTAGAATCATCGATTTCACCGCCTTTTAGACGCTCTACGACATCAAGCATCAGCATTCCTTCATACGCCTGGTCTTTGCTCTGTAGACGCTCTTTAAATGCAAGATAGATAGAATACAGATTCTCCCATAGTTTGGCGAACAATTGGATTTTTTCATTCTGAGCGTCGACAGAGAATGTAGAGAAGAAATGCTCCAACACTTTAATCTGTGTATCTGTAAGGAATGAAAAGTCCTTCACATGTTGAAGATCAGCCACATTCGAGAACAATGCCTGAGCATTCACTCGGTTTTTGTCGATATCGTCAAAATCAGAAAGTAACGTCTGTCCCCAGAAATAGAATTTATCAAAATTTGGTTCTGAACCTAATATATCAGGGTGAGTATCCTTTATAGTATTAAAAAGTTCGATTAAAAGGACCAATTCATCGGGAACAGTGTAAGGAGACATTGAATGGAAAAGATCCTGAATAGTTGTTGAATCCAGAGCAAAAACTGGATTATCAAAATCTTCTACCCACGACTCATTGAAAAACAAAATTGCACGACGGTTAGGGAAAACAAGTAATGAGTTTTCCAAATTATCGTGAGACTTCAAATCTTCCGCGACTAAATTCAAAAATGGTTTAGATCCTTTTCTCATTATGCTTCAACATTTATTCATTAGTATTATGCCACAAAGGTAGGGTTTTAATCTGCCAAATTAAAGCAGACCTCTATACGAATTTGATAAAAAAATAACAAAGGCAGGCATAAAAACATAATGGCAGGTACGAGACCTGCCCTTTATATTATTTCTCTGTTTTATTCTCTTTTTCCTTTATAGATTCCTCAACATTCTTTGGAATATTGAACAACTCATGAATGTCAAGCATAGGAAGTACAGCTGGAGCAAACTTTGTTACAGGTTCACTCAAAACTGATCCTTCTGAATGTTTGCTATCCATGATGTGAAGCTTCTCGTTGATTGGGCCAAGCACATTGAAAATTATGCTTATCACCATTGTATATTTTACTATTGAAATCAGAGCCCCTAGCAATTTGTTAAGCCATCCAAGACTGATTGCTTTAATAAGTTTCTGAGCACATATAGCTAAGACCTTGACCAACATCATAGAGACAACAAATGCCATTATCATTCCCAAAGCAGGACAATATTCCATGCCTACATTGAAGAAACTATGTATAAACTCCGCAAATGGAGTGCTATGATATCTTGAAACGTATATAGCAATGATAAGTCCTACTAATCCAGAAAGTTCAAAAATAAGTCCTTTTGAAAAGCCTCTTACCATTCCGGCAACTATAAACAAGAGAATCAAAAAATCAATCCAATTCAATTTAATTAAGAATTAATAGTTAATAGAAATCTTGATATTTATTAACGTTCGCCCTTACGGGCTCGCGTGACAGGGGCTTTTCGCCCTTTGTATACCTCAATTACGATTCTATTCTAAACAAAATTAAGAATCAAGCATATGCTCGATTCTTAATTTCATATTTTGATTTCATTGAGACAGGTTCAATACCAGTCTCTACGAAATTACAACTTACGAGCAACCTCAATTGTCTCGAATCCTTCAATGATATCACCGACCTGGATCTCATTGTATCCGTTAAGGGCGATACCACAATCAAATCCATTTGCAACCTCCTTAACGTCATCCTTGTAACGCTTCAATGACTGCAAATCTCCGGTGAATACGACAATTCCGTCGCGAATCAAACGAACCTTGTTAGAACGCTTGATCTTACCGTCGCGTACAATTGAACCAGCGATAACGCCAACCTTACCGATCTTAAAGATCTCAAGTACTTCGGCTGTACCAGTAACCTGCTCCTTCAACTCTGGAGCCAACATACCAGCCATAGCGTCCTTCAACTGCTCAATAGCGTCGTAGATGATTGAATGTAGACGGATATCCACACCTTCCTTCTCTGCCAACTTGCGAGCTGACTGTGAAGGGCGAACCTGGAATCCGATGATGATTGCGTTTGATGCAGATGCCAACATAACATCTGTTTCTGAGATCTGACCCACAGCCTTGTGGATAACGTTGATCTGGAATTGCTCTGTTGAACAGTTCTGCAAAGAGTCTGACAATGCCTCTACAGATCCATCCACGTCTCCCTTGACGATGATATTCATCTCCTGGAAGTTTCCTAGTGCACGACGACGTGCGATCTCATCAAGAGTGATGATACCGTTGCCAGCACGCAAGCCCTGCTCACGCTGAAGCTGCTCACGTTTGTTAGCGATTTCACGAGCCTCCTGCTCTGAACCAAGTACGTTGAAATTATCTCCTGCCTGTGGAGCTCCGTCAAGACCAAGAATCAATGCTGGTTCTGATGGGCGAGCCTCTGTGATACGCTGGTTACGCTCGTTGAACATAGCCTTAACCTTACCGTAGTGAGTACCTGCGATAACTACGTCTCCAACCTTCAAAGTACCGTTGCTTACAAGGACTGTAGCTACATAACCACGACCCTTGTCCAACTGGCTCTCAATGATTGAACCTGTAGCCTTACGGTTTGGATTAGCCTTCAAGTCAAGCATTTCTGCCTCAAGAAGCACCTTCTCCATCAATTCCTCAACACCGATACCCTTCTTAGCAGCGATATCTTGTGACTGATACTTACCACCCCACTCTTCTACCAAGTAGTTCATCTGTGACAACGACTCCTTGATCTTGTCTGGGTTAGCAGTTGGCTTATCGATCTTATTGATTGCAAACACCATAGGCACACCAGCAATACTTGCGTGGTTGATAGCCTCCTTAGTCTGCGGCATGACATCATCATCAGCTGCGACGATAATGATTGCGATATCTGTCACCTTGGCACCACGTGCACGCATGGCAGTAAACGCCTCGTGACCTGGAGTATCCAAGAATGTGATCTGCTGACCATTCTTCAAAGTAACGTTGTAAGCACCGATATGCTGAGTGATACCTCCGGCCTCACCGGCAATCACGTTAGTCTGGCGGATATAGTCAAGCAATGAAGTCTTACCGTGGTCTACGTGACCCATCACAGTTACGATAGGTGGACGCTGGATCAAATCCTCTTCCTTATCCTCTTCCTCCTGGATAGCCTCACTTACCTCGGCAGATACATATTCTGTTTCAAATCCGAATTCACTTGCTACGATATTGATAGTATCTGCGTCTAGACGCTGGTTGATAGATACCATCAAACCGAAGTTCATACAAGTTGTGATTACTTCTGTGATTGTCACATCCATCATCTTAGCCAAGTCGCTGACAGTTACAAACTCAGTAATCTTAAGTTTGCCCTGTGCCTCACGCTCCTGAGCCTCGCGCTCTTCAGCACGCTGACGGATTGATTCACGTTTATCATGACGGTGCTTAGCACCACTCTTATTCTGAGCTTTGTTAGAAGTCAAGCGAGCAAGAGTATCCTTGATTTGCTTCTGCACATCTTCGTCAGAAACCTCCTGTTTCTGATTTTTCTGCTTGTTGTTGAACTTCTTATTGTTCTTTCCTCCTTCGTTGCCTTCTCGACCCTCGTTTCTATCGTTTCTATCACCTTTGTGACGGTCGTTCTTGCCACCTTGCTTTCCGTCCTTGTATTCAGAGATATCAATTCTCTCCTTACCCTGGATACGGTTTCTCTGTTTCTTCTGACCATTCTGACCTTGCTCTCCACCTTTCTGGCCGCCCTGCTCGCCGCCCTTCTGGTTCTGCTTCTGATGGTCTTTCTTTCTCTCCTCCTTAGTCTTCTTCTTAGGTCTAGTCTGAGAGTTGATAGAAGACAAATCGATTGTACCCAACACCTTAGGTCCAGTGACCTGCTGAGTAGGATTCAATCTGAATACATCTTCAGATTCGTTTTGTGATGCTGACATATTATTTTGTTTAGTCTCTTCGACTGGAGCCGCAGAGACTGCTGTTTTTTCGTTTGCTGGAGTCTGTGGTTTAGGAGCGTCAGAGATCTTGCCGACAACCTTTAGCTGAGGAGCCTTAACCTCTACCTTGATGTCGACCTCGTCTTTCTTTCCAAATCCTGGAATCTCAACGACTTTCTCTTTCTTATTTTTCTTTCTGTCCTTCATGTCGTCAAACTCTGCTTTTGCATCAGACTTGAACGACTTGTCCTTGTCATATTCCTGACGAAGGATATCTTCTTCTTTATCAGACAATTTGTAGTTGGGATTCGCATCTTCGATTGCAAATCCTTTCTTTTTTAGTAGTTCGGTAGCAGTAGCGATACCTACATTTAATTCTTTAGCTAATTGACCTAATCTCGACATAAAATTTTAATTACCACACTTAAAAAAACAACACACTTAAACTCATCATAGTATGCTGCTTTTTTATTCCTTCCCACAAAATTAAAAAACAGCAACCACAAATTGCACTTTGTCCATAATGTTTTTGCTTTTCCCGAAACAAAATACCTTTGGGTGCTAAATCCGAACGCACCCAAAAGTATCTTATATTTCAGAGAAACTCATCCCTAACATTCAGTTAGGAATTACTTTCATCATTGTTGTCAGCGTCAGCGTCGAAATCCTCAAACTCAGATTTCAAAACTGCCAACACGTCGTCTATAGTCTCTTCCTCAAGATCAATGCGACGAAGAAGCTCGTCTCTTGAAACGTTCAATACGCTAAGAGCTGTGTCGAATCCGTTCTTCTTGAACTCCTCGATAACCCATCCGTCGATCTCGTCTGCGAACTCATCAAGGTAGATATCACCATCATCGTAACCGTCTGAGTTTCTGAATACCTCAATCTGGTAGCCAGTAAGCTGTGTTGCAAGCTTGATGTTCATACCTCCCTTACCGATTGCCAACGATACCTCCTGTGGATCCAAGTAAACCTCTGCCTTCTTCTCCTCCTCGATGATTCTGATAGATGAGATTCTTGCTGGGTTCAACGCTCTCTGGATATATAGAGATACGTTTGATGTATAGTTGATTACATCGATATTCTCATTACGAAGCTCTCTTACGATACCGTGGATACGTGCTCCCTTCATACCTACACATGCTCCTACTGGATCGATTCTCTCGTCGTAGCTCTCTACTGCGACCTTAGCTCTCTCTCCTGGGATACGTGCGATTCCCTTGATTGTGATCAAGCCGTCAGCGATTTCTGGAACCTCCTGCTCGAACAATCTCTGAAGGAACATTGGCGATGTACGAGAAAGGATAATCTTTGGATTATTGTTCTCATTATCAACCTTTGCTACGATAGCTCTCAATGTATCCTGCTTGCGGTAGTTGTCTGAAGGAATCTGCTCTGCCTTTGGAAGGATCATCTCGTTACCCTCCTCGTCAAGTAGAAGAACCTCCTTCTTCCAAGTCTGGTAAATCTCACCAACGACGATCTTACCGACCTTCTCCTTATACTTGTTGAACAATGTATCTTTCTGAAGCTCTAAGATCTTCGACGCAAGTGTCTGGCGAAGATTCAATACAGCACGACGTCCGAATGAAGCGAAGTCTACCTTCTCTGAGAAGTTCTCGCCTACCTCGTAAGAAGCGTCGATCTTCTTAACGTCTGCCAAAGCCACCTGTGAGTTCTCGTCGTCGACAGTACCGTCTTCAACTACTACTCTATTGTGATATATCTCGAAATCACCCTTGTCAGGATTGATGATAACGTCGTAGTTCTCATCAGTACCATACGTCTTAGTGATGACACTTCTGAATGACTCTTCCAAGACACTGATCATTGTGCCTCGATCGATGTTCTTAAGTTCCTTAAACTCAGAAAATGAATCTATTAAGCTGAGTGTTTCCTGCTTAGCCATAATAATTTATATTATTTGAATCTAATTGAATATTTCGTATATTTTACCTCGTCGTACTTGAACGAGTATTCTTTTTCCACGTCGACTTTTCTCTTCGCACCTTCTGGTTTCTCCTTTACAGTCACGACGATTGTAAATTCCTCCTCAGTAGCGCTCTTCAACACGCCCACTAACTTCTGACCTGCCTTTGAAAGCACCTCAACCTCCTTGCCTACGTATTTCTGATATTGGCGAAGGACGACAAATGGTGAACTCAATCCAGCTGAGCCGACCTCTAGTTCATAGTCTTCCTGCTCACGGTCGAACTTAGATTCAATATGACGTGAAAGCGAGACGCAAGTGTCGATGTCAATAGAGTCTTCGCTATCGATTGTAACGACAATCTCATTGGCAGGGCTTACCTTAACCTCAACAATGAAAAGGCTTGTACCGTCAATGAATTCGTTAATCGCTTGTGTAAGTTCTTGTTTATCTATCATTATATTAAAAAAATGAAGGAGAACAATTCGCTCCCCTCCTCATTCCAAATGCAAATATACATTTTTTTGAGTCAACTGCAAAAAAGAACAGAGAAAAATAATTCATAATGCATAATTCGTAATTCATAATTGTCGATACGGGCCGATTCCACGACATGGTCCAGCGGACCAGGTTCGACGAAGTCGACGGTAGCCGATTCCAATTGTTCGGTTGAAAACCGAATAATTGGTGTCGGTTTTAATGATTTTCGTGTTCATAAATTTTACGAATCATTTTCGGAAATTTTACGTTCCCATATACAATGCAGAATTGTCGGCACGAGCCAACAAATTGGCAAACCCCTCGTTTTTCATTGAAACCGACACCATAAACGTTCTTCGAACATTTTATGGAATCGGCTATCCTCGCGTTGCGAAACAGGGGCGCTGCCCCTGGAATTGTAGGCACAATCCAACTCCAGTTGTAATCCAATCAATTAAAAGCTGGAATATACCACGCAGATCCAGCCGATGCAACGACATGGTCCAGCGGACCAGATTCGATGAAGTCGACGGTAGCCGATTCCAATTAATCGGTTGAAACCCGAATAATTGGTGTCGGTTTTAATGATTTTCGAATCCGAACCGTGGAAACGGTTCACCTAAAATGCCATGGTTGACACGAAATACCATGGCATTGTGTCTACCGTGGTCGATAAAACTTCGATTCCCCCACATGGGGCAATTAATGACAATTCATTTCACATTCCACGACATCGGCAACGGTAGCCAAAAACCTTCTCCTTCTCGACAACCATTGCCTGAGAGGACAACCGTTGCCACGGTTTTGTCATTCGGGAATAATCACCCAAATAATAGTCAAACAAATAATTAATGCTTTTTCTTCCATATAAAATATACTTTCATGATACATAGCACCGTAAAAAAAAGCAATATACCAACAACCAGGAATTGTCCTCCAATACGGTCAAAAAGAATATAGATATTTCCCATATTTTTATAACGATATCCTGTTAAAGGAACTAAAGCATCCTCATAATCTGATATGCAATGATATATTTCAATTGCAAATAATATTGCCATTACTAAATAAGGCGGCCAAAAATCATCATCTTTACTCATATTCTTTCAATTAATTTTCTAAAAGACAAACAAACTCGTTTGTGATTTTTAATACATCCTTAAAGTACAAATATATGGAATATTCATGTTTTCCCTAATATCCAGAATAATCTACATTTTTTAAATCGACTTCTTTTATTCTACTTATATGTATGTATCCTGATTTATTATTAAACCAGTCTGAAGGTCGTTTTATAATCTGTGCCCATTGAGAATTTTCTATCATTTTAATGCCCATCAACTTATTAGAAGGTATCGTATACAATATTTTTGATCGAGAATCAGGTTTACTTCTAACGTTAACATAACCATCACTATCAACTATCTTTACAATTTTCTCCCCACACAAAATCATTCGTTTGTTATCCTTTTTGTCTATCTTATATATGATATCCATTTGACACTTATCTGAATCATCATGATTATCATTATATACAAACTCACCTCTAATTATCGTTGAGTCATTTAGATTCTCAGCATAATACACATTATCATCCAAATTATCTTCTGTGATATCTTCTGGTCCATTATACTTTCCGTCCATCCATCTGTTTATTTTTACAAGTATTCCGTCTGAATTAAACTTATATGTCACATAATCATGTAACCCAAAATCATTAGAATGCCACATAATCGTTGAATCTTCATTAATTTTCGAATCAACTATCACTTCTAAATCTTCTTCTGGATCGTTAATTATATAAGTGCCTTTATTTGCATAATAGAGACAAAGTTGTGTTACTGGCTTTCCACTACTATTTGAAAAGCCCCACAAATCATATCTTAAATATGAAGCGGTTTCTTCCAATAACAAATAGTAATTTATATCTGTATCTGTCAATATATATCCTAATGACAGGACTTTGTCATTTCCCAGAAAAACTCTTTCCATTTTTTTATACGTATAATTAGGAGATGTTGAATATCTGCCAAAAAAACTTGGAGTCAAGGAAATATTCGATTTTATGGAATCCATTCTTACTATAGAATTAATAAGTGTATCTGTAAATGAATACTCTGGATGTATAGCAAAATAATTGGATATTGGGAAAGTCAATTCATTTCTAAAATATTTTTTCATTTCTTCATTCTGCGAATGCAATTCAACAGAACACAACAGACAAATAATAATATTTATAATTCTTTTCATAATACCTAAATTCATTTTTCAAAAATAAATATTCCTTTTAATGTAACATAATTTATTTCATCCCACTTCCAACGCTCACAAAAGCCATATAGCAAACAATAAAAATCCTATCGCATCCAATTTTTATATTCATTTTTTTCATATTTTGAAAACAAGACATTTGCATTCGTTTAGCAATACATAAATAATTGTCGATACGGGCCGATTCCACGACATGGTCCAGCGGACCAGGTTCGACGAAGTCGACGGTAGCCGATTCCAAAATATAAAATTTGTCCTCAAATTTTGTATTTTGGTGTCGGTTTAAATGATTTTCGTGGTGAATTCGTGTATTTCATGTTCGTTATTCCATATCAAATTTTACGAATCATTTTCGGAAATTTTACGTTCATATAAAATTCCTCCAAATCATTTGAATTTATAATTTATTTTATAATTTTACTGACAAGTTGATATGAAGCGAAAGAATCTACCCATTGGGATTATGATTCATAGGACTAGCAAAAGGATTTTTGGAACTAGAATTTATTGTATGATTAGAAAATTTACCACCATTGCGTCATCGATATGTTTTGACTGAAAATCCACAATTCAAAATCATTGCAAATTATAAAAGGAGATAATATTATGAAGAAAATTTTACTAGTGTTAACAGCGACATTTGCTGTATGCCTTGCGGTATTTGCAGGCAGGAACATGTGTGTGAAGAAACAAAATGGAGAGATTCTAAGAATTAATGTCGACGACGTGTATGAAGTCTATTTTGAGGACATCTTTAATCCAGATACATCCATTATAACACCACCACTTATTGAACCAACAGTAGAAGACGTTTCTGCCTATGCTCCATTGAGATTTGAAATCACTTCTGATTCTACAGTTATACCTTATCCCACAGATTTAGACATTGTATCCGTCATTATTCCATCAAAGGTGAAAATTGATGGCAAAGTATATAATGTCACTTCTTCGGGTATATTTTCGTGTGACAGTTTGACCTATATCAGTATTCCAGAATCAGTAACTAAAATCGATTCGTGGGCTTTTTATGGCTGTAGAAGTTTAACTTCCATCAACATTCCGAAATCTGTAACTCAAATCGGTGTTAACGCTTTTGCGAATTGTCTCAGTTTAACTACTATAAACATTCCACAAAATGTCTCTATAATCGGTGAGTATCCTTTTATTGGATGTTGTAATTTGTATTCAATAGATGTAGACACCGATAATCCTAACTATTCATCACTTGATGGCATTTTATACAATAAAGAAAAGACAAAAATAATCGCAGTACCAGAAGGCATTAAAGGGACAATCGTAATTCCTTCAAGTGTCAAGGAAATCGGAGAAGCTGCTTTTTCACACTGTAGTCGCTTGACATCTGTCAACATTCCAGAATCGGTAACTCAAATCGGAGAAGCTGCTTTTTCTTACTGTAGCAGTTTGACATCAATCGAAATCCCAGAAAGTGTCACTGAAATCGGTTCAGCTGCTTTTAATGGGTGTGAGGACCTAGATGTTGTGATTGACAATTCGAAAGAGAATGTAAAATTCTATTATTGGAATGCAAAAGATACTATCACTGAAAACATCGAAACATTTATAAACGTCAAATCTGTGACGTGGCTTAGAGAACCAGACCCAACCGTAGTAGACGCTTCTGTCTACGCTCCATTGAAATTCAAAATCACATCTGATTTAACTGTTGAATTAACAAATGGCGACTATAATGACCTTAACTCTGTCAATATCCCAGCAAAAGTGAAGGTTGATGGAAAAGTGTATAGTGTAACTTCAATCGAAAAGATGGCTTTTTATGATTGTTACCGATTAAGTGAAATCAACATTCCACAATCAATAACTCAAATTAGTTCGTCAGTTTTTTATGGCTGCAACAGTTTGACATCAATAGAAATCCCTTCTAGTGTCACTGAAATCG
>DCIP01000182.1:5115-8146 GCA_002317115.1 Candidatus Scybalocola fimicaballi | reverse complement strand
TAATAATCGTTAATCATCAACATAAAAGGAGTCCATACTACCACAAAGTAGCACGGACTCCTTTATTTTTGTAAATTTCTGTTCAAATCTAAATTAAATATTTGGTCATAGAGGCGAGGATTGTTAAGGGCGGAACGCCCTAACCCCTCTCCAAAATGCGAGCCGTAAGGCGAGCACATACTAATTTAAAAATAGATGCACAATGAACGCATTTTCACCGCTCACCCTTTGGGCTCACGGAAGAGAAAGGGTTAGGGCGTTCCGCCCTTAACAATCTTCATTTTAGTTGAAGGATAAGACTTATAACAAAAAATTTAACAAATTTGAATAGCTTCTAGTCCTTCTTCACTTTAGATTTTAGCAGAGCGATGACCGCATTCTTATCCTCTTCGGAGTCGAATCCATTCAAATCAATCGTTATTTGCTGATACTTGGAGACATAAAGAACTAGGTAATTCTTTACGAATTCCCATCCAGTCAAACTACTATAGGGATAGATGGCATGTGCTTCAGGTGTCACTTCATTGCTTACATGGCATTCCACTTCTTCATCCTTAAAAAGAAAAGAGTGACGGGATTCTCCTTCACCAATAATTTTTTTATATGTTTTCTTCAATCTCTTCGGAGTGCTAATATTTGATTGCACCCGACTGAAAGCCAAGAATATTCCACCCAACAATAGATTAACCCACCAAGGGAAAAAACCGCTAGGACAAATAGCCAGTTCAAAAAGGGACACCGCCAGAAAAGTGGGAATCCATGAAGTGATAATGAACTTTTTCTTTGACATCATCACATCTGTCAAAATCTCATAAGTCAGGCGAGTTTCATTCTTTATCTCCATAAAGCTGTTAAATTTTATATTCTAAGGTCTTCTTAACAAACCGCATTAAACACGGCCCCAAAAAACAGAACATAGTTTTTCCTGTTTGTTTGCAAAAATAAAAAAAGGATTAATACCTAAAGAATAACAGATGTGATTTTTAATCATAATACTCTATCTCATCCAAATAGCTGAAGATCAAAATTCCGTTTTTATATTTTTTGTGCCACAGAAGCTACCTCTTTCATCATATAGGGAAAATTGATGACGTAGCATATTCCCGCTTTTGTGACGGTTTCTTCTTTTATATCTGTATAATATCTAGTGATTTTTTTCACTTTCCCTTCATATTTTTTTGCATCGTTTAAGTTAAGTAATGAAAATTTCAGATGGGCATATTCATCATTAAAAGACATTTTTTCATGTGCTTCTTCGTTTTTGTAAAATCCCCAACGTTTCCATATTGTTGGGATTAAAAACTTCAATAAATCCTTGACAATCCCCATAATTATATTTCCAATAATCATATCTTTTTTTCGGACATAATTTAGACGATAAGAATGTAAAACGTAAGGGTATTTCCCTACAGAGACGCCGTAATACGACGTCTCTACATTCTGAAGATTTGTTTTTCCATCATTCCTTCCTTTTTCTACAAATCTGCATAAATGCACACATATCGCAGAATTTCTCAGGTTCCTCTGTTTGCGTGAAATCTCTGTTGACATTGAAGATATCCGACAACGCATTTTTTAATTTACCATCGAATTCATCGCAGAATTCGTCATTGACGAGTATTGGCTCGTCGATTTTTTTAGGTTTCCCCTTGTCTCCGATAACCTCTTTGGATAAACTGAGTACACACTCAACATCATCTGTTTTCTGATTGACAAAATCCAAAACAGGTGCGACGTCGACACCTTTCGTCTTATGGATAAGCGAAGAGTATATCAAAATCTGCAATTGATAATGTACTTTCTTTCTGTTGGTATAGGCAAACAAATCATCGATTGATTTTATCGACGACGGTTTTTCTCCACCTGTCTTGTAATCGACAATTCTTCTTTTTCCACCGTCGACTGAATCCTGACGGTCGACCACGCCTCCGACATAGATCTGATGTTTCTCTCCATTCACGTCGACCTCTATCGGAGCAACAACTTTTTCCTCAGATGCCAAATAATTCAAGTCTTTCAACCTTGAATCTATGACTAACTGTTTGCGGACAAACTCCAAAAGTAGGTCTCTCGCCACTAACAGATGGCCATGAAACTGAGATACTGTCTTCGGCAAAGTCTTAAACTTTTCAACCTTATAATAATGAATATTGATAAAATGATCAATGATAGAATAAAGTTCAGCATTTGTCAAAGATGTCAAATCCGACGGTGAAATGGACATTCCTTTCTTTTTAACAAGGTCGGAATAGATCTCCTCCATGACAGCATGAAAGATTGTTCCCATATCAGTAGAAGAGATTCCGTCGTCATCCTGATCAGGCTCCTTTAAGCCTAACGCATATTTGAAATAGAATTTCAACGGGCACTCAAAATAGATATTGATTGCCGACGGTGACAATGGTCTCTCCGGATTAGTTGAGAATCTATCCAATAATTTTTTTACGATTTCATCGTTGTTTTTCACGCTCCACGCTTCAGCAGAGATAGATGGCACAACATTTTCAATATCGTACTTCTTAATCTCGAAATTCTTATTTTCCACAAGCATTTGAAGCATGTAGCGACTCATCTGTCCGTCGGTAGTCTGGCTATCACAAGATGAATTATAAACAAGAGTGACATCCTCAGCTCTTTGAATCAAACGGTAGAAATAGTAAGCGAACAACGCATTTTTCTGCTCCACCGACGTCATCTCAAATCCGGCGCGAATTGAATGAGGTATGAATGATGTGATCTCAGCGGAAGGAGGAAGTTGTTTGTTCGACGCGGATAGCAAACAGATATGTGAGAAATCCAATCCACGAGTCTCCAAGAATCCCATCACCTGCAATCCTTCGATCGGTTCTCCGTGGAATGGCACTTTTGTCTGAGCCACAACCTTCATCAAAAGTTGGGATGTCAGTGCAACACTCATCGATAAATCTTCCGAACAAACCTCATCAGCAAATCTCACAAGGATATTGTAGACGCGGAATAAAGATTCATTATAAAGGTCAGAATATAGAGAATAGTGAGTCTCATGGCTGGA
>DCIP01000182.1:2654-4936 GCA_002317115.1 Candidatus Scybalocola fimicaballi | reverse complement strand
GGAAAACAGTTTTGATATAAGAGTGGTTTGCAATTGGCTCGATCAACGACAACGCCACAGTCTTTGGTCTTCTCTCGTCAAGATAGACATGATAATTAGCAAGAGCATTGATCAAACTTGTGATTGGTGTTTGCGACACGGGGAATCCCATAGTCACATTCAACGCCATCTCTTTATCATTTGGTATTGAATGCAATACAGGCAAAAGCAATGTCTCGTCACAAAGTACAACTGCTGTTCTTCTATCAATTTTCTCCTTTTCACCGCTCTTTTCATCAACAATAATATCAGCAGTATTGCTTAAAAACTTAGACACATAACCAGCCTGAGCACTGTCAGAAGAAGTGCTGATGAAGTTGATTTTCTTTGGCTTTGAATAGTTGTCGAATAAGGATGGCTCTTTAAGCGACGACGGGAAGTCGACGATATTCTGACGCATAAAGAGTCCCGCTTCCTGAATCGACTCTGGTGCGGAATAGTAGATATCGTAATCCCAGTAGAAGTCAGCCCGTTTGGAATCTCTATATCGTTTGAAGAACGCATACTCTGTTCGACTCAGCACATTAAATCCGATAAAAACGAGTTTTCCATACTTAGAATCATCGATTTCACCGTTTTTTAGACGTTCCACAACATCAAGCATCAGCATACCTTCATACGCTTGGCTTTTGCCCCGTAGACGCTCTTTAAATGCAAGATAAATAGAATATAGATTCTCCCATAGTTTGGCAAACAACTGGATTTTCTCATTCTGAGCGTCGACAGAGAAAGTAGAGAAGAAATGTTCCAACACCTTAACCTGCGAATCAGTAAGGAAAGAGAAATCTTTCACATGCTGTAAATCCGCTACATTAGAGAACAATGCCTGACCATTCACACAGTTTTTATCGATATCGTCGAAATCGGTTAGCAACGTCTGCCCCCAGAAATAAAACTTGTCAAAATTAGGCTCCGAACCTAATATATCGGGATGTGTATCCTTGATCGTATGGAAAAGCTCGATTAAAAGGGCAAGTTCATCAGGCACATTATATGGTGACAACGAATGGAACAAGTCCTGAATAGTGATTGAGTCTGGGGCAAAAACAGGTTTGTCAAACTCATCAGCCCAACACTCATTGAAGAACAATATCGCACGACGGTTGGGGAAAACAAGCAATTTGCTTTCGACATCATCATGAGTCTTTAAATCCTCGGCAACAATTTTCAAAAATGGTTTAGATTCTTTTCCCATAGACAAAACACTTATTCGTTATTTTTTTACAAAAATAGAACTTAAATATGCAAAAATCGAGCATACCACAGATAAAAAAAATCAAAACACACACGTCCGTGTGTCTCTACGAGTGTGTATTGTAGAGACGCACGGACGTGCGTCTGATAAAGAAGAGTAGGCAATACCCTATCTTCAGATTATTTCTCTGTCTTTTTCTCTTTTTCGTTCTTCATCGAGTCTTCAACATTCTTTGGAATATTAAACAACTCATTGATATTAAGCATAGGGAGAATTGCAGGAGCAAACTTAGTGACTGGTTCACACAACACAGAACCTTCCGAATGTTTTCCATCCATAATATGAAGCTTCTCATTGATTGGCCCCAACACATTTAATACGACACTGATCACCAAAGTATACTTGACAATAGATATCAAAGCACCAAGCAAACTGTTAAGCCAACCAAGGCTGATGGCTTTAATAAGTTTCTGAGCACACATAGCCAACACCTTTACCAATATTAGCGAAACTATGAATGCCATTATCATTCCCAACGCTGGGCAATACTCCATACCTACATTGAAGAATCCATGTATAAACTCCGCAAATGGAGAGCTGTGGTATCTTGAAACGTATACGGCAATGATAAGTCCTACCAATCCCGAAAGCTCAAAAATAAGTCCTTTTGAAAATCCTCTCACCATTCCTGCTACGACAAGCAAGAGAATCAAGAAATCAAGCCAATTCAAATTAGTTAATAATTAAAAGTTAATGATTAATAAAGAAGAATAGAGCATCTCTCGTAGAGACGCACGGACGTGCGTCTAACGACAAATATTTTATTATTGATTATACACGTTGTCCAAACACGCCTTTTTTTAATACGCTCGCCCTACGGGCTCGCGTTGACTGGGTGGTTAGGGCGTTACACATACAGTCCTAAACAAAATTAAGAATCGGACTACTGTCCGACTCTTAATTTGATATTTTCTTCATTTGGGCAGGTACAAGACCAGTCTTTACGAAATTATAGTTTACGAGCAACCTCGATTGTCTCGAATCCTTC
>DCIP01000182.1:0-2576 GCA_002317115.1 Candidatus Scybalocola fimicaballi | reverse complement strand
GCAACCTCCTTAACGTCGTCCTTGTAACGCTTCAACGACTGCAAATCTCCGGTGAATACGACAATTCCGTCGCGAATCAAACGTACCTTGTTAGAACGCTTGATCTTACCGTCGCGGACAATTGAACCAGCGATAACACCGACCTTACCGATCTTGAAGATCTCAAGCACTTCGGCAGTACCAGTAACCTGCTCCTTCAACTCTGGAGCCAACATACCTGCCATAGCGTCCTTCAACTGCTCGATAGCGTCGTAGATGATAGAGTGTAGACGGATATCAACACCTTCCTTCTCAGCTAACTTGCGAGCCGACTGTGATGGACGTACCTGGAATCCGACGATGATCGCGTTGGATGCAGATGCCAACATAACATCTGTTTCTGAGATCTGTCCGACTGCCTTGTGGATAACGTTGATCTGGAACTGCTCTGTAGAACAGTTCTGCAATGAGTCTGACAATGCTTCTACTGATCCGTCCACGTCTCCCTTGACGATGATATTCATCTCCTGGAAGTTTCCTAATGCACGACGACGGGCGATCTCATCAAGAGTGATGATTCCGTTACCAGCACGCAAGCCCTGCTCACGCTGTAGCTGCTCACGCTTGTTAGCGATTTCACGAGCCTCCTGCTCCGAACCAAGAACGTTGAAGTTATCACCAGCCTGTGGAGCTCCGTCAAGACCAAGGATCAAAGCTGGCTCTGATGGACGAGCCTCTGTGATTCTCTGGTTACGCTCGTTGAACATAGCCTTAACCTTACCGTAGTGAGTACCTGCGATAACCACGTCTCCAACCTTCAAAGTACCGTTGCTTACAAGCACTGTAGCTACGTAACCACGTCCCTTATCCAACTGGCTCTCGATGATTGAACCTGTAGCCTTACGGTTTGGATTAGCCTTCAAATCAAGCATCTCTGCCTCAAGAAGCACCTTCTCCATCAATTCCTCAACACCGATACCCTTCTTAGCAGCGATATCTTGTGACTGATACTTACCACCCCACTCTTCTACCAAGTAGTTCATCTGCGACAACGACTCCTTGATCTTGTCTGGGTTGGCAGTTGGTTTATCGATCTTATTGATTGCAAACACGATAGGCACACCAGCGATACTTGCGTGGTTGATAGCCTCCTTTGTCTGCGGCATCACATCGTCATCAGCTGCGACGATGATGATAGCGATATCTGTAACCTTGGCACCACGTGCACGCATGGCTGTAAACGCCTCGTGACCTGGAGTATCCAAGAATGTGATCTGCTGACCGTTCTTCAATGTGACGTTGTATGCACCAATATGCTGAGTGATACCTCCGGCCTCACCGGCAATCACGTTAGTCTGGCGGATATAGTCAAGCAATGAAGTCTTACCATGGTCTACGTGACCCATCACAGTTACGATAGGTGGACGCTGGATCAAATCCTCTTCCTTATCCTCTTCCTCCTGGATAGCCTCACTTACCTCGGCTGATACATATTCAGTCTCAAATCCGAACTCACTTGCTACGATATTGATAGTATCCGCGTCGAGACGCTGGTTGATTGACACCATCAAACCGAAGTTCATACATGTTGTGATAACCTCTGTGATTGTCACATCCATCATCTTAGCCAAGTCGCTGACAGTCACAAACTCAGTAATCTTAAGTTTGCCCTGTGCCTCACGCTCCTGAGCCTCTCGCTCCTCGGCACGCTGACGAATTGACTCACGTTTATCATGACGGTGCTTAGCACCACTCTTGTTCTGAGCCTTATTAGAAGTCAAGCGAGCAAGAGTATCTTTGATCTGCTTCTGTACATCTTCTTCAGAAACCTCCTGCTTCTGATTCTTCTGCTTGTTGTTGAACTTCTTGTTGTTCTTTCCTCCTTCGTTGGCTTCACGACCTTCATTTCTGTCACCTTTATTGTGACGGTCGCCCTTGCCACCCTGTTTTCCATCTTTATATTCAGAGATATCGACTCTCTCTTTACCCTGAATACGATTTCTTTGCTTCTTCTGACCATTCTGGCCCTGACCCTGCTCACCTTTCTGGCCGCCCTGCTCGCCGCCCTTCTGGTTCTGCTTCTGATGGTCTTTCTTTCTCTCTTCCTTAGTCTTTTTCTTAGGTCTAGTCTGAGAGTTGATAGAAGACAAATCGATTGTACCCAACACCTTAGGTCCTGTAACCTGCTGTGTAGGATTCAATCTGAATACATCTTCAGATTCGTTTTGTGATGCTGACATATTATTTGGTTTAGTCTCAGCGGCTGGTGCCGGAGAGACTGGTCGTGTTTCAGTAACTGGGGCTTGTGGTTTTGGAGCGTCATTGATCTTGCCGACAACCTTTAGCTGAGGAGCCTTAACCTCCACCTTGATGTCGACCTCGTCTTTCTTTCCAAATCCTGGAATCTCAACGACTTTCTCCTTCTTATTCTTTTTTCTGTCCTTCATGTCGTCAAACTCTGCCTTTGCATCAGACTTGAACGACTTATCCTTGTCATATTCCTGACGAAGGATATCTTCTTCTTTATCAGACAATTTGTAGTTGGGATTCGCATCTTCGATTGCAAATCCTTTCTTTTTTAGTAGTTCGGTAGCAGT
>DCIP01000059.1:5834-35053 GCA_002317115.1 Candidatus Scybalocola fimicaballi | reverse complement strand
TTTTTGCAAAGATAATAGTTTTATTACAACAGCAAAATGTTTTAGTTTTGATAATACCGATGCCATATAGTGCGCTGCGTTAGTTAATAATGTTTCTGTTTCGTGTAATTTGTTTTTGTTGAGGCAAAGATATGGCGAGATTTCACATCAGAAAAGAGCAAAAGTGCGTCAAA
Source organism: Candidatus Scybalocola fimicaballi (assembly GCA_002317115.1). GTDB lineage: Bacteria > Bacteroidota > Bacteroidia > Bacteroidales > Paludibacteraceae > UBA1723. The sequence goes on along the minus strand of DCIP01000059.1, from coordinate 34,880 downwards.
AATAAGCAGAAGTGAATATAACGCATAATGCATAATTCGTAATTCATAATTGTCGGTACATGGCGACTTTGGCGGATGCGACGACCTGGTCCAGCGGACCAGTTTCGACGAAGTCGACGGTAGCCGATTCCAAAATGCGACCAGCAGTCGAATTTTGGTGTCGGTCAAATGATCGACGGAATTGTGATCCATGTTGTAATTTTACGTCATAAACAAAAAGAGACGAGAACATGCCCCGTCTCTATAAGTATCATTGTTGGAAATCCCCACTAAGATGGAATTATACCGACAATTACGAATTATGAATTAAATTCACTTTTGCTCACTTTTGACGCACTTCTGCTCTTTTATGATGTAAAATCTCGCCATATCTTTGCTTCAACAAAAAACAAATAACGTTTAACTAAAATTTGAGCATTATGGTACACACAATAATTTCTAATATTAATGAGATTGTGATGACACTTAAGTTGAGTCTTATGCAGTTTGCTTCTATAGCATTTACCGATATCGCTCCAGAAGCAGTGAAAATACTGTATTATTTCTAAGTAGAATAACAAAAATACCAGAGTCGAACGAAGCTCTGGTATTTTTATTTTAGATCATCTTTTCCAAGATCGTTTCTGGAGAGGTTCCCATAAACATAATGGCAGATAGTTTCCCTCCCGTCGCATTTAATGAATGACCACAATGGTACAATCTATCATCGATGATAAGAAATCTGTCATGTGGTTCTACTCTCCACTTATAAACTTCCACTGGTTGAACATTTTTTTGTCTGTCGTGTTCCTCTTTAAGTCTAATCATACCAGAGCCTACCCCTTGTGTATAAATAACTCCTTCAACTCCTGGTTGGCGAACATCAAACATATCAAATGTCTTTGCGTCTACATAATGATCTATGATAATAGCACGAGATGTCGCTGTTTTAATTAAATTCTCTATGGCAACTCGTGCAGTAAAGAATTCTCCATTAAAAAACACCATTTCAGCAGGCGGTGTCGATGTTTTTATGAAGAAATCCAATTGTTTCTGTTGTTCATCTTGTCGAAATTCAATTGCATTCATTCGATTGTCCATCTGCTGCTGAAGTAATAATAAATGACGACTAACAGCATAGCCTTGTAAAATATATTCTTTTAGTATAGAGTTCGCCCAACGTCTAAATTGAATTCCTCGACTTGATTTTACCCTATAACCAACAGACAATACAACATCAAGATTATAATACTCTACCTGACGATTAATTTCACGTTTTCCTTCAATTTGAACTGTCGCAAATTTTGCGACAGTTGGATTCTTTGCACTCGTTGTTCCTGTTGACAATGGAGCAAGTTCTTCTTTTAAAGCATTATTGATATGTTTACCTATAGTTTTTACATCTCGGTCAAACAATGCTGCTATTTGCACACGATTAAGCCAAACGGTATCATTCTTAAGCTTAACTTCAATCGAAATAGTTTCATCAGGTTGATATAATACTATCTGAGATTCTTCTGAATTTGTATTTTGCATACTGTTATTAATTTTGAGATTGATTAATGTATTTCTATTATTAATCGTAGCAACCGTTATGGTCGCCACGATTAACTAATTCACCAATTCTCTCTGTCCAAACTTCTATAAGAAAGAGCCTCCTTCACATGTGTCGAATCTATGTCGGCTGAATCGGCAAGGTCGGCGATGGTACGGGCAAGTTTGAGTACTTTGAAGTAACCTCTGGCTGAGAAATTCAACCTTTTCATCGCTTTCTCAAGCAAGTCCTCGGCTTCGGGAGAAATCTTGCAATACATGTCGCAGTGTCGCTTCTCCATCTGTCCATTGCAATGGATGGTCTTGTCGTCCTTGAATCGTTCTTGCTGGATCTTTCTTGCTTTCTCCACTCTTGCTCGGATATTCACACTCGCTTCCCCACCCTTGTTTTCAAGCAGTTCTTTATGGCTTAGCGGCGAGATTTTCACCTGCAGGTCGATTCGATCCATCAGTGGACCTGATATTCGGCTCATATATTTTTGCACCTCAAGTTGAGAGCATGTACACTCATGGTTAGGATCGCCATAATGGCCGCACGGGCATGGATTCATGGCGGCTATCAGCATGAAAGACGACGGGAATTCAGCAGAGAATTTTGCTCGTGAGATGCTGATTCTGTGGTCTTCCAACGGTTGTCTCAACTCTTCCAACGCTGCTCGATTATACTGTGGCAATTCGTCGAGAAAGAGCACTCCGTTGTGCGCGAGGGAAATTTCTCCAGGTTTTGGATAACTGCCACCTCCAAGCAGAGCGACGCCGGAAACGTTGTTGTGTGGACTTCTGAATGGTCGCGTCGTCATCAAGGATGTGTCTTTAGGCAAGACTCCTGCGACGGAATGGATTTTCGTCGTCTCCAAGGCTTCATCGAGAGTGAAACTTGGCATTATCGACGGTACGCATTTTGCCAACATTGATTTTCCGGATCCTGGAGTGCCTATCATAATCAGGTTGTGCCCTCCAGCGACGGCAATCTCAATCGCTCGTTTGGCTGTCTCCTGGCCACAAACCTCTCTGAAATCGGATTCGAAGATGTCTCGTTTGCTGAAGAAACACTCTTGTGTGTCGATGACTGTTTTATCAATCTGCAGGTTTCCATTTAGAAACTCCACAACTTCTGTCAGGCTTTCCACTCCGATGATGTCCAATCCACCTACCACTGCCGCCTCTTTGGCGTTCTCTTTAGGCAGAATGAATCCCTTAAACCCAAGTCGCTTTGCCATGATGGCAATAGAGAGCGACGCGGTGATTCCTCGCACCGAACCGTCCAACGACAGTTCGCCCATCACCAGATAGCCATTCAACGCGTCTTCCGCAATAACGTCGGAAGCGGCAAGGATACCTACGGCTAACGTCAAATCATAGCCAGTACCTTCCTTACGCATGTAAGCTGGTGCAAGATTCACCACAATCTGTTTACGTGGGAATGGATAGTCGGAGTTCATGATGGCCGTTGTGATACGGTCCTGACTCTCTTTCACTGCACTGTCGGGCAATCCTACAATTGAAAATCTAAATCCACTGCTGAGATTAACCTCGATTGTTACTAATTCCGCATCAATTCCGTTGATTGATGCCGCGTACGTTTTAACTAACATAATAACACTATATTTTGTACTTTATTTATCCAATTTTCTCGTGTTGTCGAAACACGCTTTTTTATTAGACGCTCGCCCTACGGGCTCGCGATGTGGGTGGACAAGGGCTATCGCCCTTTGTGATCCTATTTATTTGGTTTAGAGAAGATGGTAGTTTTGCCATCTTCTCCAAAATTCCAAAATTTATTTCTGACGAACGTAGATGTTGACTGGTGTACCTGTCAAACGCCACTGTTCACGCAACTTGTTTTCCAAGAATCTCTTGTATGGATCCTTTACATACTGAGGAAGGTTGGCATAGAAGACGAATGATGGCACAGCTGTGTTTGGCAACTGCATCACATACTTGATCTTGATATACTTTCCTTTCAATGCAGGTGGTGGATAGTTCTCAATCAACGGCAAGAAGAACTCGTTCAACTTGCTTGTAGAGATCTTCTGTGTACGGTTCTTGTAGACGTCGATTGCAGCCTCGATAACCTTGAAGATTCTCTGCTTGTTGACAACAGATGTGAAGATTACAGGGAAGTCTGTAAATGGAGCCAAACGCTCTTTGATCTTCTGCTCAAATTTAGCTGAGCTGTTGGCATCCTTATTCTCAATCAAATCCCACTTATTCACAACGACTACCAAGCCTTTGTTGTTCTTCTGAATCAACTGCACGATATTCAAATCCTGTGCCTCAAGTCCTCGCGTCGCATCAAGCATTAGCACGCAGACGTCGGAATCTTCAATCGAACGGATTGAACGAATCACTGAGAAGTATTCCAAATCCTCTGTCACCTTTGCTTTCTTACGGATTCCGGCTGTGTCTACCAAGTAGAAGTCGTAGCCGAACTTATCGTAACGTGTATAGATACTATCTCTTGTTGTACCTGCAATATCTGTCACCACTGTTCTCTCCTCTCCGATGAAGGCGTTGATGATCGACGACTTTCCTGCGTTAGGACGTCCAACAACCGCTACCTTTGGCAACGACTCTACATTCTCATCCTCTTCCTTGGCTGGCATCACCTCAAGCACACGGTCGAGCAAATCACCTGTACCGCTTCCGTTGATTGCCGATACACACATTGGCTCACCAAGTCCAAGTTTATAGAACTCTGCCGACGCATACTGCCAGTCGTTATTGTCGACCTTATTTGAAACGACCACAACTGGTTTCTTGCTCTGGCGTAGCAACTGAGCCACCTCAGAATCAAGGTCAGTCAAACCGTTCATGGTGTCAACCACGAATAGGATGACGTCGCACTCCTCAACTGCGATTGTCACCTGCTTTCTGATCTCTTCCTCGAAGATATCATCAGAGTTGACTACCCATCCACCTGTGTCGACGATAGAAAACTCCTTACCGCACCATAGCACCTTACCATACTGACGGTCACGTGTTGTGCCGGCTGCATCGTTGACGATGGCGCTTCTCGTCTGTGTAAGACGATTAAATAATGTGGACTTACCTACATTCGGGCGTCCTACTATTGCTACAAGATTACTTGCCATAATTCTCTTTCCTTTCTTTTAATTGGGGGTTAAATATCTGCGTCGTAGCCAAACGATTTAAGCTTCAACTCTTTGTTGCGCCAATCTTTCTCTACCTTCACGAACATCTCCAAGAAGACTTTCTTGCCGAAGAATGCCTCAATGTCCTTACGGGCTTCTGTTCCGACTTTCTTCAACATGTTGCCTCCCTTGCCGATGATGATTCCCTTCTGAGTATCTCTCTCAACGTTGATCACAGCGTTGATTCTGATAAGGTCGTCGCTCTCCTTGAACGACTCCACTACCACCTCAACAGCGTAAGGAATCTCACGATCATAGTTAGTCAAGATCTTCTCACGTATAATCTCAGTCACGAAGAAACGTGCTGGTTTGTCTGTAAGAGCGTCCTTTTCAAAGTATGGAGGGCACTCAGGCAACAAATCCTTGATTCTCTTCAACACATAGTCGACGTTGAACTTATTCGCTGCTGAGATTGGAATGATCTCGGCATCTGGAAGAATCTCCTTCCACTGAGCCACCAAAGCCTCCAACTTCTGTTGGTCAGTCAAGTCGATCTTATTGATAATAAGCAATACGGGAGCCTGCTGTTTCTTCACCTTCTCCACGAAATCGCTATTCTTCATTCCGTTCTCCACTGTGTCTGTCACGTAGAGAAGGATATCCGCGTCTTTGAGGGCACTTGTAGAGAATCCAAGCATGGATTCCTGAAGCTTATAGTTTGGCTTCAACACTCCTGGAGTGTCGGAATAAACAATCTGGAAATCCTCACCGTTGACAATTCCCATGATACGATGACGCGTTGTCTGCGCCTTCGAAGTGATGATGGAGATTCTCTCCCCCACCAAAGTGTTCATCAATGTGGATTTTCCGACGTTGGGATTACCCACTATATTTACAAATCCAGACTTATGCATAGTCGTAAAAATTCATCATTTAAACAAACGAATAACATCGTTTACATTCGCGAAAATCATCAACGCCAAAAGCAACGCCACGCCAATCGTCTGTGCTTTCATCAACACATCCTGACTGACTTTCTTGCGTGTGATGATCTCAATCAAAACAAATAAAATATGTCCGCCATCAAGAGCTGGAATCGGCAAGAAGTTCATGAATGCCAATATCACAGACAAGAATGCGGTGATTCCCCAGAACGCCTGGAAATCAAACGAGTCTGGGAACAATGATGCCACACTTCCGAAACCTCCTAGTGACGACGCTCCTTCGGGAGTGAAGACATACTTGAAATCAGAAACATATCCTGTAACCTTTTTGACAGCTGTCTTGATTCCCTTAGGGAAAGACTCTATCAAAGTGTAGTCGACATGCTTCATCTCGTACAAGTCGTATGGTGATTTCATATACACACCTATTTTACCATCCACATCTGGAGTGACAGTCAGTTTCACTGTGTCAGCGCCACGCAACACGCTCCACTCCATCGACTTGTTCTTATGAGAAGCAATCTGCTTCATTGCCTGAGACAAACAAACAGGATGTCCGTCAATAGACAAGACCCTATCATCTGCTTGTAGTCCGGCTTCAGCACCAGGCATGCCATCAATAGGCTTCTGTACTACAAATGGAGTACGATAGTATGCAAAACCTTTTCCTTCCCTCATTATCATAGCCATAAATGAGTCGGGGATAGCAATGTCTACGATGGATCCGTCTCTCTCCACCTGTACCGTCTTAGCTTCTACAATTTTTCGGATACACTCTTCTGATAGACGATTCAACTTCTCACCGTCTGCAGACACAAGTTTATCTCCATCCACGAATCCTACTTCGTGGGCCGACCAACAGTACTCCATACCGTCAGTGGCATTTTCAAGTGGCAAATAAGTATCTCCCCAGTGGAATGCGATACCTGCGTAAATAGCTATCGCGAGAAGAAAATTCATCACCACTCCTGCAACCATTATTATCAATCGTTGCCAAGCAGGTTTACTGCGAAACTCCCACTCCTGTGGTTCTCCCTTCATCTGCTCCGTGTCGAAACTCTCGTCGATCATACCGGCAAGTTTCACGTAGCCGCCAAGAGGCAACCAGCCAATTCCATAGGTAGTTTCACTATTCTTAGGTTTAAATTTAAATAGGCTAAAACCAGGGTTGAAGAAGATATAGAACTTCTCAACTCTGACACCAAACATCTTCGCTGTGATGAAGTGTCCAAACTCGTGGATCACCACCAACAACGATAGTGAGGCAAAAAACTGAATTAATGTATATATCATATTATTTTATAAAACTTTCTGCTACTTTTCTTGCCTCGATATCTGTCTGGATATAATCCTCATACGTTGGTTTTGCGATATACGCAATCTTAGCCATTGTCTGCTCAATAATATCCGACATCTGCAAGAATCCTATTTTCTTATTCAAAAACTCACGCACTACGACTTCGTTTGCCGCATTCACCACGCAAGCCACATTACCTTTCTTATCCAATGCCTCGTATGCCAAAGCAAGGTTGCGGAACACTTTTGGATCAGGAGCCTCAAATGTAAGCTGTTTTACATTGCCAAAGTCAAGTCTCTCTCCACCAAGATAGATTCTGTCTGGGTAGCTCATCGCCAACGAGATTGGAATACGCATGTCTGGAGTGCCAAGTTGAGCCTTGACTGCTCCGTCCTCAAACTGCACCATTGAGTGGATGATGCTCTGTGGATGCACCTGTACCTCTATCATATCAGGAGTAAGGTCGAAAAGCCATTTTGCTTCGATCACCTCAAAACCTTTGTTCATCATCGACGCTGAGTCGATTGTGATTTTTGCACCCATGCTCCAGTTAGGATGTATCAATGCCATCTCTGGAGTGACGTTCTCCAACTTATCACGTGTCCAGCCACGGAACGGACCTCCTGAGGCTGTAAGGATAATCTTCTCAAGTTTGTTATGACGCTCGCCCTCCAAACACTGGAATATAGCCGAATGCTCTGAGTCGACAGGAAGAAGTTTGATTCCGTTCTCCTCACATAGTCTGCAAACCAAGTCACCAGCCACTACCAATGTCTCCTTGTTGGCCAATGCGATCTTCTTGTGAGCCTTGATAGCAGCGATTGTAGGAGCAAGACCCGAATAGCCAACCAACGCTACAAGCACCATCTCGGATGCGTCGTTAGCAGCGACTTCAGCCACTGCAGGAGTTCCAGTCATCACCTTAGTAGGCAGACCAGCCACTGCATTCTTCACCTCCTCATACTTGCGCTCGTCGGCAATCACAGCGATTGTCGGCTTAAACTCCTTAATCTGTTCGATAAGCAAAGATGCATTCTTTCCTGCTGTAAGCGACTCAATCTTATATCTGTCTGGATTCTCACGCACTACATCAAGTGCCTGTGTACCGATTGAACCGGTTGAACCCAAAATTGTAATTATCTTCTGTGACATTTCTATTCTGTCTTATAATAGTCATTATTCAGCCGACGGGGCTGCTTCCTGTGCAGGAGCTGGTGTCGGAGCTGGGGCTGGGGCTGGTGCCGGAGCTGGAGCAGGAGCAGGAGCCGGTGCTGCCGATTCTGCAGGTTTTGCTTCTACTGGAGCAGCCGCCTTCTTTGGAGCCTCACTTGCACCTGTATTGCCTGACGACATTGTTGTATCACGACGCTGACGTCTTGGCTGAGCGACCTGTTCTGGTTCTGCCTCATACTTCTTTGCCTTAGGCTGACCAGCCTCTATCTTCTGTGTAGAGAAAGAGATATAGTCCTTTGGATCAAGAGGCTGACCATTCTGCCACAACTCAAATGTCATTTCGGATGTTTCCGAGCCACGCAACGTCGCAAGAATCTCACCTGCATGCACTCGCTCTCCAATTCTCTTAAAGAATGGCTGAGTGAACTTATACATTGTCATCAATCCTTCTGAGTGCTGGATCTGCAAGCAATAACGGTTGTGTGCGGAATATCCTGCGAAAACGATAGAACCGTCGAGAGCAGAATAAACACTTCCCAATGGGTCTACACTTACTGTGACTCCATTAGCTCCTGAATATGGATCAAAACCTCTCAACACAACACCTAAAGCTGGACGATGCATAAGTCGGTTTTTGCTAGTCTCTGATATTTTTGAATTTGTAGCATAACGCTGAGCAATTTCATACTGTGAGCAATACTGGTTCTCACGCTCCGACGGATTGTTCTGAACCTTCGACATATCCATCTTGACAACATCCTTCAAAGAGGCTGTGCTGTCGCCAACCTCGACGTCGCCAGTGACCACTCTCTGCAACATAGCCAAATAATGGTCGTTGACCTTTGCCTGCTCCTGAAGTGAATCAAGAAGCACAGCCTGTGAGATTACCTGCTTACGTAGATCATTTGCATCTGTATATCCTGGCATGAATGATCGCAATGGTGTCTTGATGATCAACACTGCTATAATCAAAAAATAGACTACAGCGATGGCGAAACAAAACGATATAACACTCAATCGCGACAAACGTATATGCCATGCCTCTTCCAATGTGTTCTCATTGAAAATGGTAAGACGGTACTTAAAATTCAGTTTATGCAAAAAACTACTCTTGCTATTGGCCATTATCTTTTTCTATTTATTCTCCTTTGGAAATCTCCGAAGGATTAATTCCTACTTGTTGCTTAAAACACTTTCTAAAATATGCGATGTCCTTGAAGCCGACGTTATACGCTACCTCAGAGACTGTCATTGCTCCGTCTTCAAGCAACTGTTTAGCGCGCTTGATACGGATATTTCTAATGAACTCCTTCACTGTCATTCCTGTGATGGCATTCATCTTTCTATACAACTGCATTCGGCTCACTCCTACCTCAACAGCAAATTTCTCGATATCGAAATCTGCGTCGGAAAGGTTGTCCTCGATCACCTTCATTGCCTTGACCATGAACTTCTCGTCTGGCGACTGTGTAGCCACCTTCGTAGGCTCTGAAATCATCTCTATCTTGAAACGACTGCGGATCTTATCCTTCAATCGCATCATGTTCATCACCTTCTGATCAAGCACCTCAATATCAAATGGTTTAGTGATATAGTCGTCGGCGCCACGCTTCAAACTCTCAATCTCACTCTCCTTGCTATGCACAGCAGTAAGCAAGATGATTGGAATATGCGACGTCTTCTCGTCGTGCTTCAACTTATTGCACAACTCATCACCACAGATATTAGGCATCATCAAGTCTGTAATCACCACATCAGGAATCTGCTCTGCGGCTTTCTCCAATGCTATCTTACCGTCTTCTGCCTCGACGACGTTGAATCTCGACTCAAAATGTATTGCCACAAACTTACGAAGTTCCTCATTGTCCTCTGCAATCAAAAGCACTGGTTTATCCTCCTCCGATAGTTCTTCTGACTCTCCATCCTGTGATTCAACAGTTGTATTCTCTTCTGGATTCTCTTCTTTCTCAGCAGATTCCTCACCTGACTCAAAGAATGGCAATACGACTTTGAATGTTGTGCCCTTGCCTAACGCACTGTCAAGCAACACCTCACCATCCATCAGTTTCACCAAGTCGTAGACAAGGTTCAATCCGATACCAGTGCCGATACCAGCCTCCTTCTCATCATTACTCTGATAGAAGCGCTCGAACACATGTTTCTGATCAGATTCACTCATTCCCTTACCAGTGTCAGCCACTGAGATCTGGAAACTGTCGCAGATATTTTCAGCCGCATACTTATGCTGTGGCAACATCACCATCGCCACCTTGATAGCACCTCCACGTGGAGTGAACTTCATACTGTTGGACACAAGGTTGTCGACAATTTTCTCTATCTTATCCGAGTCGAACAACATGCGTTTGCCTCGTGAAGCGTCGTCGACGTCAAGCGATATTTGGATGCCTTTTGCCTCTCCCTCTGTCTGAAATGCGCGGACCACAGTCTCAAGCAATGCAGGTAGATCTCCTGGTTTGTAGATTGCTTGCAACGATCCACTCTCTATCTTTCTGAAGTCAAGGATCTGGTTGACAAGACGAAGAAGCTTATTGGCGTTTCGCTCTGCCAACTCAGCCATCTTCTTCGACTCCGATGACACTCCCTTGTCTTTCAAGATCTTAGACAACGGGCCAAGAATCAATGTCAACGGTGTACGTAGCTCATGAGAGATATTTGTGAAGAAATCAAGTTTCAACTGCTCCACTTTCTCCATCTCCTCTGCCTTCTGCTTCTCCAAATCCAACTTGTTGCGAAGAATCATTCGGCTTCTATAATGGTATAGGAACATCAAAATGAGTCCCACTACAACCATTGTCATAAGTGTCTTACACCACCATGTGTTCCAGAATGGAGGCTTGACATAAAGATGCACTCTCAACGGATTCTCATTCCATACACCGTCACAGTTGGCTCCTTTCACCACAAACACATAATCGCCAGGATGCAAATTAGTGTATGTACACTTGTTCTCATGTCCGGCGTCAATCCAGGCCTCATCTTCGTCTGATCCCAACCAACTCTTATCCTTTGAAACCAAACGATACTTGAACATATTTTTGTTGACGCGAGAATACGAAAGAGCTGAGTACTTGAATGTCACCATGTTCTGGTCGTAGTTCAACGACAAACATGCCTCTCCGTTTTCATTTATAGAGATTTGATTTGCAGGAACCTCCTGATTGAACACCTTCACGTCTTCAAGAAGGACTGGCGGAACAAACTCATTTGGATGAAGATCTGAAAGATTTACAATATTAAATCCAGCGTTTCCTCCCGTCAAAACTCGTCCATCAGAACAAGTATATACAGCGCCATAGTGGAACTGGCGGCTCTGCAAACCGTCGGTCTCATCATAGTTCACAATCTCCTTATCTCCCTTATGGATACGGCTGATACCATTTGTTGTGCAGACAATGAAGTAATCTCTCCACTCGAAGATAGACTGCACATTATTATTCGACAATCCGTCGTTTTCGTTAATAGTACCAATCTCTCCCGTATATTTATTGTATTCCACCAATCCACGCTCTAAGCTTCCCACGTAGAATACATTCTTTGCCTTCTCCACTACCGAACGTGCACGCTCCTCATAAGCGATAGTTCTCTCCTCTTTTACAATATAGATGATAATCTCATCCGGTGTGAAAATCCACAAATCTTTATCAGAGTCCTCAAAGACCTTCCATACCTCCTTATTGTATGCAAGTCTGTCCATGTGCTCAAATGTGCCATTGCTTGGATTAAACTTGTCTACACCATCACCTGTACCAAGAAGCACCTCTCCATTTTTGCAGACGCAGATGCTCCAAACATTGTCACTGCTAATTGATTTCTTGTCGGAATCTGAATGACGGTACACTCGCTTAACCTTACCAGTCTGTGCATCCAACACATTCAATCCACCCATGTAAGTTCCGACAAACACCTCATTGCCAACCTGTGCAAGACTCTTTATACAGTTGACCGACAAACCAGAATTAGTCTGAGTGATATAATCAAATCTACCACTTTTCATGTCGTAGATATTGACACCACCACTTTCAGTTCCTACCCAAATCTTTTGGCCAGGCACCTCCAAGAAAGCGTACACCTGACCGCAATTCAAATAGCGATTGTCGTTTTTCGACTCCTGGATAAGCACAAACGGCTGTTTTTCACTATTTCTGTAACTGATTCCGCCACGAGTACATACCCACAAATCACCCTTCTTGTCGACATACAAATCGATGATTGAGTTGTTGACAAGCGTAATATCATTATGTACGTCGTTGACATTTATGACGTACTCCTTTGTAATCCGATCGTAACAAATCAAACCAGAACGAGTTCCGATCCACATTCTACCGTCGGCACCCTCACAAATAGCCTTTACCGAAGCCTCAGCTCCAGTTGTAGGCAGATTAGTTTGGTGGACAAGATCGAATTTGCCTCGATCCATGATGTTTACAATATAAACACCCTTATCATACGTACCAATCCATACCACATCATCTTTGGTGATGCATATTGAACGCACCTCAGAATCATCGAGTATCGATCTAATTTCTCCCGTCGACGGATTAAATACCTTGACACCAGATTCTCCAGTACCAATCCATATTCTGCCGTACTTGTCGACCTTCAATGCCTTAATAAACGGAATGCTTCCAATCTCAGTATCTTTGAAATGGTAATACTCAAGAAGCAATCCCTCGTCGAGATATGCGAGACCTTCATCTGTACCCACCCAAATTTTTCCATCAGGTGTTTCGACAACTGAGTTTGCAGAGTATCTTGCCATTCCATTCTTAGCCAACGGAATAGCGGCAAAAGACTCAGTAGTAGGATAATAGACGTTTAATCCGCCATTTTCCGTACCGACCCAGAAACGTTTTTTTGTATCCTGGAAGATACAACGGATTAGTTCACCCCTCACCTGACCCTCTGCATTTCCATACTTATACGGATGGAAAGTATAGCCGTCGAAACGGTGAAGTCCCTGACTGGTACCAAACCACATATAACCCTGTGCATCCTGATATGCACACTGCACAATATTATAGTTTAGACCATCCTTCTGTGTATAGTTGTCAAAACGAGACAATGCGAGTTGCTGTATAGCGGACGCTCCACCACACAACATACAACAGATCAATGCAACTATGTAACTTAATCTTCGCATAAATGAGTCGTTAATATTATTTCTTCAAACCTAAGCTGAACATTTCAGGAAGTGCGCTTCTAAACTCATGCATATCGTCGAAAAGCACATCCGCCCCCTTGCTCAACAAATCCTCTGGAAGCAGAATACCTGTGTTGACAGCCACTGTGAAGATGCCAGCCGCATGGGCAGATGTCACTCCAAGAGGAGCGTTCTCCACCACGATAGTCTCATCAGCCGAAAAACCGCCCTTCTTCAAAGCCATCAAGTAAGGCTCTGGATCTGGCTTACCCTTCTTCACGTCGTAAGCAGTCACCATTCTCTCTGGTGTGAATATACCAGGGAATAGAGAATCTAGTTTATTGAAAAGGCAATGCTGTCCTGATCCAGTCACGATAAAGATCTGCAAACCCGCGTCGCGGACAAACTCAAGCACCTCACGGATACCAGTCATCACCTCTGCCGGACCTTCATTCTCAAAGTATTTGCACTTGATAGCGTAGATTCTGTCGCACTCCTCCTTAGATGCCTCACGTCCCTTCTGGGCGACAAACATCTCCTGGATAGTGGCAGGGCCAGTCATACCCTCACGTTTATATGCCTCATACTCATTGAAAACAATTCCCTCGTCGGCAAACGCCTTCACCCATGCTGTGGCATGATGAGGCATCGAATCAAAGATTACACCATCCATATCAAATAGGACCGCCTTAAGCTTCAATCCCGACAATTTTTCTTTCACCTGAGCTGTTAGTCTATTCATTGCAAACTATATCAAATTCTCGCAAATATACATTTTTTCCTCAACTTTTAAGCGGAATTTGCCGATATATAATTTCAAAAAAGTATTTTTACAAAAAACACGAACAAAACGGATATGACAAAGACAAGATTCAGACCAAAATTCTACTACATCACAGCGATTTTCGTATTGATGCCAGCCATCTGCGGATTAGTGCTTTCAATAATGCCAAGCGAGGTGCCAACACAATGGTGGATAATCTTTTCCGTCTTTGCGGTGGTTTTCACAGGATTCTTGATTTATCATCTGGTGATGCAGACAAGAAGTCTTGAGGTAGACGGTACGATTCTCAAAGTGAGCCGATTCTTCGGATTGATTAAGGAAGGTGAGGTTGATTTGAAGAAGTTCGACGGTTATTATCTTGATTATGTCCGTACAGGTAAAGATGGCAAGGACGTGTATGGCTACTTCTGTCTGATGAAGAAAGAGACAACTGTCACTAAACTATGTTTCAACGACTACGATGATTTCGACGAGTTCTTGAAAGAGGCAGTGGAGCCAGTGATTCCGAGAGTGACGTATAGGAAAAAATGATTTTCTCAATACCTGATAATCTTTACATTTTTCGGCATTCTTTTATATTGATCATCTATCTCACACGCTTTCGGAATTTTGATTTCTTCCAATTCGTTACATTCATAAAATTCCCAGCCACCGATCTTTTTGATTAATGACGGAATTGTAATCGATTTCAGTTTGGCTTTAAATAGTGTAATCCAGCATAGTCATCATACTATTGAAAACATTTCCTTGGCATAATCGTAACTTAAGCTATAGATTTCGACCGACCAATCATGTTTTTCTGCGATGGTTTGACAGAGTTTTTCCAAATTATACTTTTGCTTGTTCATGTCAATGAATTGCTTGAAAAGAACAAAGGCCTCTTCCTTCGTGAATGTTTCTTTTGGAACAAAATCGTAATATTCCTTCGCAAGTTCGCTGTTTTTTAACTTCTTATTCATCAAAGCAGAAGTGGCGATCTTCATGTCTTCTTTAAATGCCTGTGCGCATTCGTCAGTTTCCTCTGAGGTATATCTGTTCAAAAAAAAGACAATCGAGAAGAACAACGATTCATATGTGAAAAATGTCTCCAGCAAAATTGCGTCTTCTTCTGCGTCCGTGTAATCAAATTCACACACTTTACGGTAATAAACGACGCCATTTTTAATGTCGTCTAAGTTAAACTTTAACGTGAACGATATTTGATTGTCAAATGCTTGATAATCCTCTACACATGTTGTCATGTCAATGTCTGCCTGAGAAACCTTTTCCTCAAGTTCGTTAAAAGAGAAAAGGCACGGTAATTGTTTGCATATTTTCTTGAATTGTTTCAAAATGTTGGTTCCTTCTTTCGGCTTCACTTCCACCGAGAAATAGGATTCAAACTCTTTCGTTTTTGCGTTGACTTCTTTGCTTTCCCACTCTGCAAACTTTTCACTTTTTTCTTTTTTGATTTTTTCTAACACCTGTAAATTCTCTTCTTCAAGAGATTCAAAAAAACTATCGGTAAACACTATGTAGGGTTTCACAGAAACAAATTTACCCCCCATGGTGCATAAATCCCGTAGAAGATAATATTTGCATTTGAGCTTTCCGTAGTTGGCCTCATCCTCTTTTACTACGGAGTCAAATTTCTCGTAATTAATGGAATAGGCATCAATGATTTGTGAAATTTTTTCGTCGTATAATACCCAGTCTCCTTTTTTGAATTCCATATTACTGCTGTTTAAAGTGAATCGTCTTTTGTTAACTTAGTATTGCAAATATAGCTTAATCATCACATATTTTTAAGCGACAATGCCAGATAGTTTGACTTGTAATGTTTCAACGAAGGATTCTTGGAAAAGAAGTCGTTTGCCTTTTTCGACAAGATGTCCAAATCAATATTATTCTCTTGGCGTTTTATCTCACAAAAGTCTATCACCTCATCTATTTCATTGACGGCAATCAAATCAATCTCATTTTCTCCAGAACGGTCCCAATATCCGCCTATTGAAGTGTATATCTGCTTTTCCATAAACAACTTATGGAAATAACGTTCCAAAATGATTCCTGAAAATACAGGGAAATCACGTGTCACCACATTTTTCAGCAAAGCAATCGACCCTGATTCAATGTAACGTTGGTATTTGTGAACGAAACGGAACCAGAAGTAAAGGAAATTATCCTGAATATAATACCTTGTTTGCTTACTGTTAGGTTTGGAGAAAATAGGCTGTTTCATCTTAATGATGTCATAGTCTCTATCCAACTTAACCAAATAACCTCCCGTCTCCACATTTCCCAAATAGGACTCTATTTCACCTCTCGAACAAAGACCTCGAGCTATACATTCAAGAATAGAGAAATAGACGGTGTATTCTTTGCCGAACTCCTCAATAAGCACATTCTTTCCTTCCTGTAGGAAAAGAGAGTCTTCCTTGAACACCAAATCAAGCATGGCATCTATTGTGTAGCACCTATTCTTCATCATTAGCTCCACATACCAGGCAACACCTCCCGTAAGTGCATAAAGAGCAAGCAGATCATCTTTCTCATATTTTGAATAATGATCAGATAGGATTTCTTTCAACACATTCACACCAAACGGTTTCAATCGAAGAATATTTCCAGCTCTTCCAAAGAGAGGTTCCTTGCTGTTTTCAAAAATCTTATGCATCAGAGAGTTAACCGAACCACTTATTAGGAGGTTCATTTTACCCTCCTTATGATGCAAGTCCCAATATTTCTGCATATCACCATACACAGAAGGGTTCACTCTTAGGAATTCTTGAAACTCATCAATTATCAGATTAAAATGTTGCTCTTTTGATATCAGCAACAGCGACTCAAACAATTTGCCGAACGACGAGAAATCGCCAATCATCAAACCCAACTTCTCACGAACTTCTTCAACAAAATCTTTACAAAGCAATGACTCTGATTTACGAGAAACGAAAAAATAGAGCGTTGTCTGGCCTTCACAAGCCTTGAGCAAAAGTTGCGTCTTGCCAATACGTCTTCTGCCAGTGACTACAGTCATCTGACTCTCTTCGTTTGACATTCTCTCCACTTCAGCGAGAAGTTTAATCTCTTTATCTCTGTTGTAAAATTTCATAGCATACAATTATCGTAACCCACATTACCGTAACCTACGTTACGATATTGCAAATATACAAATTTTCAGCAAATACAATCTTCAATAGATAGTTATTTAAAACAGCAGAGACGTGGCAAGCCACGTCTCTACACAAATTATGCATTATGAATTATGCATTATGAATTCAACAAAGATTTAACCTTTGCCGAGATGTCTTTACCGTCTGCCTTACCAGCAAGCTTCTTTGTTGCGACACCCATCACCTTACCCATCTCCTGAGCTGTCTTTGCACCTACCTCAGCGATGATTGCCTTGATCTCTGCCTCTAGTTCAGCGTCAGACAATTTAGCAGGAAGATACTTCTCGATTACAGAAGCCTCAGCCAACTCGTTCTCTGCCAACTCTGGGCGGTTCTGCTCTGTAAAGATCTGTGCCGACTCCTTACGCTGCTTTACCATCTTCTGAAGAATCTTCATAGCAGCCTCGTCTGTTAGATCTCCGTTTGATCCTTTAGCTGTCTTAGCCTCAAGAAACTCTTTCTTCACTCCACGCAATGCCTCCAAAGCTACCTTGTCCTTGGCGATCATTGCTTTCTTTATATCCTCGCTGATAACATCAAACAATGCCATAGTATTATTATTTTATAAGTTTTACAAATTAATCTGGTCTGTTAGTCAGATAGGAATTGTCTCCCATCTTAACATCATCATCATTGATTCTCCATGTAAGCGTAGACGTAGGCTCCTCCTTACGCTCCGCCACCATCTCTCGATTACGAAGAATAGCAGGAGTATCAACTATTTGCTGTCCGTCTTCGAAAGTCATTGCAGTCAATTTTTTCTTCTGCACAGGTTTGTCTCGTTCAGCCGTAGGGGTAAAATCATTTACCTTGCGCACCTGTGTTGTTGTATCGGAACCGGCTTGCGACGTCGGAGTCAGATCATCACCCGAAACTGTGACCATAACGTTATCCTTATCCGAATCCTCCTGCGTCATAGTGGAAGTAGTCTCCTTATACGTAGGGATAGGATCTTCAATAGGAGTTGAAGGTGTCATAAATATATCCTGATCTCCACCGACAAGTTTCTCCTCCGCAAGAGATTGTCCAGTAACGACGACGGAGATTTTCAACTTATCTCCTAATCCCTCCACCTGGCTTGCTCCCCAGATGATAGTGGCGTTATCGTTGACTTTCAGCTGAATCATCTCCATTGTTTCAGACAACTCGTCAATTGTGACCTCTTTGTCGGAATATAGATAGTTCACCAAAACGCTTTTTGCGTTACGGATATCATTGTTGACAAGCAATGGTGAAGTAAGAGCGTCACGCATAGCCTGCATAGCTCGGTATTCGCCTGATACGCTTGCCGACGCTTCAGCCGAACCGATTACGGCGTCGCCAGAATCTGTCATGACAGTACGCACATCGTTCATATCCACGTTGACGTAACCGGATTTCACGACCATATCAGAGATACATCTTGCAGCTGTAGCAAGAATAGAGTCGGACAATGCGAAACTTGAACGCAATCCTAAAGCTTTCTGCATCGGATTCTTACCCTTCGGCACAAGTCTATCATTGGAGATGATAACAAGAGAGTCGACATATTTTCTCATCTCTCGAATACCCTCCTCAGCATTTTTCTTTCTTACAGGACCCTCGAATGAGAATGGGGTTGTCACGACGCCAATGGTAAGAATTCCAAGTTCTTTTGCAACACGTGCCACTACTGGAGCTCCACCAGTGCCTGTTCCTCCACCTAAAGTGGCGGTGATAAACACCATCTCTGTAGAGTCGGACAACAAACGTCGGATATTCTCCTCTTCTCTTGCCATTGCCACTCTACCGACATTAGGATCCGATCCTGCTCCAAGTCCATTCTTTCCGAGCAAGATTCGTTTAGGGACAGTAGAACGTCTTAACGCCGTCTTGTCTGTGTTCATCAAAATGAAATCAACTCCTTCGATCTCATTGTTGAACATATACGACACAGCGTTTCCTCCACCGCCGCCTACGCCTATCACTTTGATAAACGTTTTTTCAGGATTAGGTATATCAAGGGTTTCAATCATCTTCCTCGTCAGTTAAATCAACATCAATCTCTTTTGGTTTAATTCTTGGTCCAGCCACCGGTGTTGGTTCTGGCTCCGGAATTGGTTCTGGCTCCGGTTCTGGAGTCGGAATCGGCTCTGGTTCCGGTTCTGGCACTGGGACAAAGACAGGCTCTGGCTCCGGTGCTGGAGCTGGTGTTGGTTCAGCTTTTTTGGCTGGATTACCAGCATATAGTTTATCTATATCATCATTGCTGATAGTCACTCTCTGATTATTGCTTGCAGTAGAGACGTGAGTGCCACCCAAATAACGATCAGCTCTCATCTCTGATTGAGTCTGGACTTGTGGTTGGTTGTAGCCACCGCCAAAAGAGTTAGACTGCTGTCTTGGAGCCTCACCCGCAAGTGTGTTATCATCAACGTTCATACCAGTGACAACGACTGTAACTGTGATGTTTTCGCCCAACTCCTCATTGATAGAAGCACCCCAGATCAAGTTAGCTCCATGATCCTCGATCTGATCCTGGACATACTGACAGATAAACTCAGTCTCATCGATTGTAGCCTCGTGCTCTGAAGAATAAGAGATATTCAACAAGACATCCTTAGCCTTCTCGATACTGTTATTGATAAGCAATGGTGAATTCAACGCCTCTGTGATAGCCTCCTTGGCACGGTCTGGACCGGAAGCTGTAGCCAAGCCCATAAGTGCGTCTCCGGAATTAGTCATGACAGTACGTACGTCATTCATATCCACGTTGACATAACCGTCACCAGTGATGATCTCAGCGATACCCTTCGCTGCCATTGCCAAAATCTCGTCTCCCTTAGAAAAACCAGCCTTCAAGCCAAGGTCGCCATATAGTTCACGGAATCTGTCTGTTGAGATTACGACAATTGCGTCGACCGACTCACGCATTCTCTGCATACCTTCCATAGCGTTCTGGATACGACGTCGACCCTCGAATCGGAATGGGATTGTGATGATGCCGACAGTAAGGATTCCCATCTCCTTGGCTGTACGAGCGATAACAGGAGCTGCGCCTGTACCTGTACCACCACCCATAGCGGCAGTGACAAACACCATCTCTGTATCGACCAACATCTCCTTGATTTTCTCGATAGAGTCTTCCGCAGCCTGACGTCCCATATTAGGATCGTTACCTGCTCCAAGACCTTTCTCTCCTAACTGGATATGGAATTCAGCCGGTATAGGGCTGCGGCGTAAAGCCTGGCGGTCTGTATTACAGATTACAAAATCAACACCTTTGATATGGTTCTCGTACATATAGTT
The DNA here is from genome assembly GCA_002317115.1 of Candidatus Scybalocola fimicaballi. Taxonomy (GTDB): domain Bacteria; phylum Bacteroidota; class Bacteroidia; order Bacteroidales; family Paludibacteraceae; genus UBA1723. The sequence continues at coordinate 14,471 of DCIP01000059.1, read as the reverse complement.
AGTAGCGTTTCCACCACCACCGCCGACACCAATCACTTTGATTATATTTTTTTCTTCAAAGTCGTCTATTAATGTGAAATTTTCTTCCATATCCTATATTTTAGATTTCCTTACCACCGATGATATCCTCTGCCTTACCGACTACTCCATCAGTAACTCCTGTGAACAAGTCTCTCAAACCTCCCAAAAGACCTTTTTTCTTGACTGGAGCTGGAGTTGCAGTCACAGCCTCTTTCTTTCCTACAAGGACGCATGATTCAAGGTCACAAGACTCAAGTGTTCCAAGACATGCCGCAAACGCATTCATATAGCGAGCCGCCTTTGACATATTTCCGTTAACACCGTCCATAGTCGCGAAATACGGGCTGTATTTCTCATAGTAGGAATCCTTAATCTTTCCAACCTCTGTATCCAAGCCAAACTCATTTGTGAATTTCTCACAAACTTTCTTCAAACGAGCTCCGTTTCCAGTAAGGATGATTTTTCGTGTTGAAGACAAAGCCTGCACCTTATTCATCTCACCAAGAAGGTAAGCCATAAGTTCCTCCAATCGAGCCTCAATAATAGCTGCCAACTCAGACACTACGATTCTGACGTCGGAATTAGGGATTCTAAGCGTATTGTCCTCTTCCACACCTCCAGGATATGCGTATCCGTATTTTTTCTTGATCTTCTCAGCGTCCTCGGCAGTCAAGCCGCATACCTTTTTGATATCTTGTGTGATCAATTTGCTTCCAAGGTGCAACACTCTAACGTGACGGCGAACATTATCACGATAAATGGCTATTGATGTTGACGACGCACCCAAGTCGATCAATGTGGTTCCTACCTCTTTGTCTGCATCTGAAAGCATCACCTCTGCCAAGGCGAATGGCAAAAGTGTAAAGCCTGCCAACTCCACTCCGATTGTGTCAAGTGTTTTGGTGATATCCTCCTGAATGCCTCTCTCCGCAGTCACAACACAGAAACGGCCAATCACATTGTTTGCTCGGCTTCCGACTGCCTCCATTCTGATATCGTCGTCGACATTATATCCCTGATTGACAAGGTCGAGAATAACCTCCTTATCGTTCTGGACACGCTGACGGATATTCTCCTGGATTTTCTGAACCACTGGAAGATCAACATACTGATCATTTAGGCGATATGGCTCCTCCTGGGCTTTACCCTGAATTCCCTTTCCTCCAAGAGCAATATATACTTTCTTGATCTCAACTGGAGTGCCGATGAAACTCTCTCCGATAGAATCCTTCATCTTGTTGTAGATTCGCATAGCAAGATGTGTGAGCATTGGCTTCAAGACACGCGCCAACTCAACATAATTCTCGACTCTACCATGTTTAACGCCCTTTGAGTCTACCTCTTCTGTAGCAAGAATCTGAGATACTTTCTTGTTTTCGTCAAGTAAAGCAGCCACTGCTCTAAGCTTTGTGGTACCGAGGTCAAGCACCACCGCTATTTTGTCCGTCAATTGTAGTGTATTCGCCATTGTCACTATAATTTTGATAGTATTTACTAAATTCTTTGTTCTTTGTTAATTGGGCAACCACAAGGGTTTGCCCCTACGTCAATTCCTCGTACAAACAGCCTGATTGTCGTACGTAAGATCAATCTTCTTGTACTTGTTCCACCCTACTTTCGAGAAGCCGTGCTGATAGAGTTTCTTCAGACGTGTCATCTTTTTCTGGTAACCCTCCGTCGATCCGAGAACAATTATCTGCGACCCTACGCGCGGCACTATCTCTATCTTTCCACTGGCATCTATATATATCTGCTCAACCAATGCATTCAAGAACTTGTCGTTGTAGACATAGTCGGCAAACTCATATATATCCTTTTTCAGATAACTTTTATTCAAAGTCTTTTCGCTAAGCAACACCGGCACATAAGCTGTGAAAGCAGATGATGTGTTCATCAAGCCTCCCTCCGAATCCAGATAAAGATGTTGAGTTGGCGTCTCAATTCTCAATATCGGCTTACGTTGCTTGATATCCACACAAAGCAGCCCACCTGGGCTCTTGTAGCATTGGGCATCCTTGACAAATGGAATGTCCGCTATCTTCTTCTCCATATTGTGAAGCTGAATGTTCTTATAGCTCAAACCGTTGGGATTAATATTAGCGGCGTTGATGTACTTTAAGACATCCAGATTATTCACAAACTTATAGTCGGCACTGTCGCTGATATTTACCATTGTTCCCCTGCAGCTTATGCTCTTTGCTGTCGACGGCATTACAAAGACCATCACAAGAACATATAAGGCAAGTACAGAGATCCCAATTATCTGCAACTTCTTTCTCATACCTTCGACAAAAGAATATTCTTAATCTGAGGAAGCAATAGATTCACGTCGCCAGCTCCGATTGTAGCCAAGACCTCAATCTTGTGAGTGCGGACATAATCGAGCAGCTCATCCTTTGAAATCAGACGCTTGTCTTTAGCAGTCACCTTGTCCAAGATAATCTTGCTTGTCACACCTTCGATAGGAAGCTCACGGGCTGGATAGATATCCAATAGCAATACCTCGTCAAGAAGCGAAAGGCTTGCGGCAAACTCATCTGCGAAATCTCGTGTACGAGTGTAAAGATGAGGTTGGAACACTCCTGTCAACTTCTTATCTGAATATAGTTTGCGCAACGACTCAATGCTTGCCTTCACCTCGTTTGGATGGTGGGCATAATCGTCGATCAACACAAGATTATCCTGTTTGATGTGGAAATCGAAACGTCGGGCCACACCCTGGAAACTTGCTATCGCGTTTCTGATCTCCTCATGCGACAATCCCTTCAATAGAGACACCGCGCAAGTGGCGATCGCGTTCTCAATGTTGATATAGACAGGCACACCCAAGTCGACACCCTTCAAAACGCCTAATGGATAAACCACGTCGAACACAATCTTTCCGTTGGCAATCTTGATGTTCTCAGCATGGAAATCTCCCTTCTCCACCGAGTAAGTATAGATTTTCACACCCTCCTGGACGTTAGTCTTGATAGGAAGACCATCCTTCATGATCAACGCGCCACCTGGTTTGATAAGAGCCACAAACTGTTCGAAGCCCTTCAAGTACTCCTCGTATGTGCCATAGATATCAAGATGGTCGGCATCAGTTGCAGTGACTACCGCAATCTGTGGAGCCAAAGTCAAGAATGAACGGTCGAACTCGTCAGCCTCAACAACGACCAAGTTGCTTTTGTTAGAAAGATGAAGATTGCTCTCGAAATTCTTCGACACTCCACCCAAGAAAGCGTTGCAATCCAAGAAAGAATGGTGAAGAGTGTGAGCGATCATCGTAGTAGTTGTGGTCTTACCGTGAGTGCCCGCGATGCAGATAGCCTCCTGGCTCTTTGTGATCTCTCCAAGAATCTGCGAACGCTTCATGATAGTGAAACCATTCTTCTTGAAGAAAAGATACTCAGTAAGATCCTCTGGGATTGCCGGAGTATACACAACTAAGGTATAGTTAGGATTTTTGAAATCCTCTGGGATAAACACGGTGTTGTCCTCAAAGTGCACCTGAATACCCTCGCTGCGAAGTTTGTCGGCAAGTTCAGTCTCTGTCTTGTCGTAGCCAGCCACTGAATAACCCTTAGCGTTGAAGTAACGTGCGATGGCACTCATTCCAATTCCACCGATTCCTAAAAAGTAGATATTTTTAATTTTGTCCAGCATTTTCCCAAAAATTAAATCTCATCAATAATCACGCTTGCGATTCGGTCTGCCGAATCCTTCTGAGCCAAAGCAAGAGCCTGAGCTGAGATAGATGCGAGCGACGCTTCATCTGCCACCAGACGCAAAGCCTCCGGCACTAATTTCTCGACTGCCTCAACGTCCTTGATCATCACGGCCGCGTTCTTTGTAGACAACGCCATGGCATTCTTTGTCTGGTGATCCTCTGCCACGTTAGGCGAAGGCACCAAGATCGAAGGCTTGCCAAGTAGGCAAAGCTCAGAGATTGAGCTTGCTCCTGCTCTCGACACTACAAGATCAGCGACAGCGTAAGCATAATCCATACGAGAAACGAAGTCTGTGCAGACCAAGTTAGGATTATTGCTCTCGTCAGCTTTCTTCTTAGCATCCTCGAAATAGTATTTACCAGTCTGCCAGATCACCTGCACACCACTCTGCTTGATAGCCTCAAGACCAGCGATGATACTGTTGTTGACAGTGCGGGCACCAAGGCTACCACCGATAACAAGGATTGTCTTCTTTGACGAATCGAGTCCAAAGAAATCGTATGCCTCCTGAGCTCCCTTCTCTACATTCAAGAAATCCTGGCGGACAGGGTTGCCAGTCATGATCAATTTGTCTCCAGGGAAGAATCTCTCCATACCGTCGTAAGCGACGCAGATCTTCTTGACACCTTTAGCCAAAAACTTATTAGCGACACCAGCGTAGGAATTCTGCTCCTGCAAGAAAGTAGGGACACCAAGTTTGTTGGCAGCGTAAAGAGTCGGGCAACTTGCGTAACCACCCACACCGACAACAGCGTCTGGCTTAAAATCCTTAACGATTGATCTCGCCTTGAAATAGCTTTTCACAAAACGATAGATAACCTTGATATTCTTCAAGATTCCAGACGGTGACATGCTTCTCACCAATCCGTTCACCTGCAATCCGATAATCTTGTAGCCTGCTTTAGGCACACGCTCCATTTCCATACGACCTTCCGCTCCAACGAATAGGAACTCACCGTCTGGAAAACGCTTCTTTAACGCATTAGCAATAGAAATAGCTGGGAATATGTGACCACCCGTACCTCCACCACTGATGATGAATCTTTTGTTTGCCGCCATTTTGTCTAAAATAAAGTCTTTGTTATCACAAGCCGCATCCGCTTGCCTATTCAACACCACATATACACAATATCAGTCGTCTGCTAGGACCATTTACACACAATATTACAAAATCCTGAGCAGCGATTATTCTTTCCGACGGGGATTACTCCGCCACCACTTCAAGAGCCGCCTTTGATTTGGCTCTGTTCTGTAGAGTCTTGACATGGGCACTCACCGAAATAATGATTCCGAACAAGATACCTGTCATGAAAATCGACGTTCCTCCCTTGCTGACGAAAGGCAACGGCTGACCTGTAACGAAGTCTCCCAACGCCACTCCCACGGACATGTTTATCACCGCCTGAAGGAATATCAGCAGAGAACAGCCAATGGTCATCATCGCATATACCATACTCTCTGATTTGTATGCGATCATGACAGACCTCCACAAGATACAAAGATATGAAAATATCAACAACAAACCAACAATTAAACCTAACTCTTCAAGAATAATCGAAAAAATATAATCTGAAAATGCTTGAGGAAGACGATATCTTTCTCTACCAGCAGCAGGTCCTTTTCCAACCACACCACCACCTGAGACCGCCATCTTAGCATGAGACACCTGATAATTTTCGTCAGTGACAACAAAATTTAGTTTAGGATCATCTTCTTCTGTTTTACCACCAACAATAGATTTTTCAACTCGCGATACCCACGTATGCAGACGGTGCAAAGGCGTACCTTCCAACAATTCCGCAGGCACTGTTTTCCCAATGACTCCCAACGTCAAGCCAAGGCCTAGGAATAATCCTATAATTTTCATAAAAGGTTTAGCTTGAATTCCTCCTGTCAGCAACATACAAAATGAGACTGCAGTTAGGAGTATCAGTCCAGATAGATTCTCCGCTCCGATTGGAAGGATTGACACCACGTATACCCCAAGCAATACCCACCAGCCTGCTTTAGTCGGAGACAATCCTTTAGGAGTAGAGTATTTTCCAATCCAAAAGGCAAGGAAAATAACATAGAACACCTTGACAGCTTCAGACCACTGTATGCCGAAAAGCGTACGTCTGGCTCCATTGACCATAGCTCCAAAGGCCATCGTCGCCCACAAAAATATCACCGACACCACCGCAGCTAAGGCGATGAATACGATGAACTTTGATGAGAACAATCGTTTGACTCCAATGTGTACTACGAGCAGAATGGAAGCCAGTCCTCCTAGTTCAAGGAAAATATGTTTGTAAAACTGTCCGTTAAAATCGCCATTCTTGACATATTTCAATGGCATTGCTTGTATTGAACTGTAAACTTCAATAAATGAAACTGCAAGCAATACCGCTATCGCTAGCCATATAACGAGGTCGCCAAGAAACAGCTTTTTGAAAAAAGCGTTGCGATCTCCCATATTATAGACGTTTTACACACTCCTTGAATTGCTGTCCTCTATCCTCATAGCTCTTAAACAAGTCGAAGCTTGCGCAACATGGTGAAAGCAACACTGTGTCGCCCTTGTCAGCAAATGCGAAACACTTGTTGACTGCCTCTTCCATAGATCCTGCGTCTGCGATGTTCTCTACCTTTCCGTCGAAAAACTCGTGAAGCTTTGTGTTATCTACGCCAAGACATACGATAGCCTTTACCTTCTCCTTTACCAAATCCTCAATCTCAGTGTAGTCGTTACCCTTGTCCTTTCCTCCAAGAATCAAGACAACTGGTGTGTGCATACACTGCAAAGCATACCAACATGAGTTTACGTTAGTAGCCTTTGAATCGTTGATGAACAACACGCTTCTTACCTTTGCCACTGGCTCAAGACGGTGCTCTACGCCGCTGAACTCACTGAACGCCTTGCGGATAGTATCCTTCTTGATACCCTCAACGCCTGCAGCAATACCAGCCGCCATCGAATTGTAGGTGTTGTGCTGTCCCTTCAAAGCAAGTTTATTAATATCCATATCTATATAATTATTATTTAAGTTGATTACTAATTTTTCGTTTTCCAAGTAGGCTGCCATGCCTTCGATTGTCTGAATTGAGAACGGCATCATCTTTGCCTTAATGTCGTACTTCTCAATCTCCTTTGTAACGACAGGATCCTCATTCCAATAAATGAATGTGTCGTTCTCTGTCATGTTCTGAATAATACGCATCTTGGAATCTACGTAATTCTGGAACTTATACTCATATCTGTCCAAATGGTCTGGAGTGATGTTAAGCAGAATGGCTATGTCTGCCTTGAAATCATACATTCCGTCCAACTGGAAACTACTTAGCTCGATAATGTAGTAGTCGTGTGGATCGATCGCCACCTGACGTGCCAATGAGAATCCGATGTTTCCTGCAAGTGAAGCATCAAGTCCTGCCATCTTGAAGATGTAGTGCACAAGTGTAGTGGTTGTTGTCTTTCCGTTGCTACCTGTGATACAAACCATCTTCGACTTTGAGTAACGTCCGGCAAATTCGATTTCTGAGATTATGTTGATGCCTTTTGCTCTCAACGCCTTGATGATCGGAGCCTTCTCTGGAATACCTGGACTCTTGATAACCTCGTCGGCATTCAAAATCAACTCCTCTGTGTGCTGTCCCTGCTCCCAAGCAATGTTGTACTGGTTTAGCTCAGCCACATATTTTTCTTTGATTGGGGACATATCAGACACAAACACATCAAAACCCTGCTTCTGGGCTAAGATTGCTGATCCTACACCACTCTCTCCTGCTCCTAAAACGACTATTCTTTTCATTATCTTACCTTTAAAGTCAACACTGTAATTACTGCCAATAGCAATCCGACGATCAAGAATCGTGCTACGATCTTAGACTCTGGCATTCCTTTCTTCTGGAAATGGTGATGCAATGGAGACATCAAGAAAATGCGTCGGCCTTCACCATATTTCTTCTTCGTGTACTTGAAATACGACACCTGTAGCATCACCGACAAATTCTCCACGATAAACACTCCACACAAAATTGGAATCAACAACTCTTTGCGGATAATCATCGCAATTGCAGCAATCACTCCTCCAAGCATCAAACTTCCTGTATCTCCCATGAACACCTGTGCTGGGAATGAGTTGTACCATAGGAATCCAAGTGTTGCGCCGACAAAGGCACACAAGTAGACCACCAACTCCTCCGACTTAGGGATATACATGATGTTAAGGTAGCTTGCGAACTCTGTATGGCTCGACAAATATGCCAAGATACCGAGCGCCACTCCTATTATCATCGAGGTTCCGACGGACAAACCATCCAAACCGTCTGTCAAATTGGCTCCGTTGGAAATGAATGTCATCACGAAGATTGTCACCAACACGAAGAACACCCATCCAAGTTGCTGTGCGTAGTCGCCAGCAAACTCAAATATCGAAGCGTAATCGAAATTATGGTTCTTGACAAATGGGATGGTAGTCTTTGTAGACTTGACATTCTCCTTCTTATAGTTCACAACCTCAACATTCTCTTTGTTGACTGTTGAATAATTCTCACGGATAACCACATCCGGACTTAAATAAAGAGTCAAACCAAGGGCAAGACCGATAGCCACCTGACCGATGATCTTTACTCGTGGAGACATACCTTCTTTGTTCTTCTTGAACACTTTGATATAATCGTCCGCTCCACCAAGGAATCCAAGTCCGATTGTGATGCCAAGCATCAAAAGCATATAGATATTGGAAAGATTACCGAACAACAGACATGGAAGAATAATACCACCAATAATGATCACACCTCCCATTGTAGGAGTACCCTTCTTCGACATCTGACCTTCAAGGTTCAAATCTCTGATAGTCTCGCCAATCTGACGAAACTGAAGATACTCGATCATCTTCTTTCCAAAGAAGATTACAAA